>DATNQL010000296.1:0-4671 GCA_036704025.1 Stenomitos sp. | reverse complement strand
CGGTGCCTTCCCCTTCAAGATCCACAGACTCTGTAGCTCGAATCTCTACCTGTCCAGCGTCCCCTGCTCCAAAGGTACTGGAATCTAATTGAGTACCACTACTTAGATCAACTGTTCCACCTGCAAGCAGAATATTGCCAGCATTATCGGTAGCCGTACTGACATCAACTCTAGCGCCATTCGTTAATGATATATTTGCTCCAACTATCCCAGTGGGAAGACCTGTTTCAGGAAGATTCAATCGCAACTTATTATCGTTATCAAAGCTTAGCTCTACACTTCCCGTTCCTGTAAATCCTCCTATCTGAATATCACTACCACTACCATCAAAACCTTGTAACGTTGCATCGTTAATTGTCACATTTCCTCCCAATAGAAGGAGACTTTGAGGATTACCTTGAGAACCAACACTTAAGATAGTATTATTAACTTCAATCGCAGGAGTTGGTTGATTACCAATTTGATTGAAGAAAAAAGCTGAAGGGTTGATTGCTAGCAAAGGGTTACCAGAATCAACTGTCGAATTTACAGAGAACTTACCACCGCCAGGAAACTGGATAGCATTTGCCGTTGTTGCGACGAACGAACCACCAATATTTAACTCAGCACCTGGCCCAAATATAATCCCATTCGGATTCATCAAAAAAAGATTGGCATTCCCTCCAGCCTGAATCAGTCCCTGAATATTAGATCGGGTTCCACCGGTGACTCGTGCCAGGATATTGTTGATGCTAGGGTCGTTGAGAAAATCACCAATTCCTTCGCTAGGGATGCTAAAACTGCTAAAACTGTGGAACAGATTTTTGGTTCCAGCAAGAGTTGAGCCATCAACGAGCGTACCACCTGTGATTTCAAAGGTAGAGCCGTTAGGGGTGGTTACTATCGTTCCCAGCGTGGTGTCAGCAGTCACCTGAGCCGAGGCACAATCTGGTAAGGATGCGATCGCACCACTGATCCCAAACGCCAGCACCATTCCTAACCTCCAGCCTTGACGCTGCCAACAACTCCCTCCTATTGCATCATTTTCCTCTTCCAAGTCTGTATCAGTTTTCGCCTGGGAGAAAGAAGCCGAATCACCAATTTCGCTGTGATGTTGCAGTTGCCGCGATAACCCTGGAATCAACACGATGCTAGCCTCACCAGTGCTGGGTAATCTGTGAATCACTACGCCTTAAGGTATCACAGGTTATCTAATCAAAAGTTAGAAGTTAGTTTAACTTTTATAATCTTTCTCTAAAATTACCTCTAAATATAGATGCCCAGTCAATACTGCTCGGTTAGAGAAGGTTATCCGTTGAGGCAAGCTGGGGGAGCTGGGGAAGTTGGAGAAGCTGGGGAAGAGAAGATAGGCTTATCCGAGTAGTATTGGATGCCCAGGAATGCAAACTCATCTAAAAAGCTGACCCAGAATACAGCATCCTGGAGTGAGGCGATCAGAGGGTGAGGAGGAGTATGCTATAAGCGATCGCCCCTGCGGCAAAAGCCCAAGCGCGGCTCTTGCGCTCTTGTGAATAGTCCACGCTTCTATTGGCAGAATGAAGTATGGCGTCTTATCTCCATAAATAACAGAGTAGACCCCGGTCTTCTCGGTTCCAGTCGGGACAGATCCTACACTTCCCTATCGGGTCAGGTGTGGGGCTTCTGGCACAAGAAAACTAACTCATCTCCAAACTAAACCCCGGCAAAACCTCCTCCCCTGACAACACTACAGGCATTCCCACCACTTCCACCTCTTGCCCCATGCGATAAATCTCTACCTGCCGCTCCTTGGGATTAATCAGCCAACCCAAGCGCAACCCACTCGCTAGATACTCTTGCATCTTGCTCTGTAGCGGCTTTAATCGATCGCTACGAGAACGCAATTCAATCACAAAATCCGGGCCAATCGGGGGAAACCCTTCTCGTTCCTCCTGACTCAACTCTTGCCACCTAGATAAGTGCACCCAAGCCACATCGGGAGAGCGATCGCCACCTCCAGGTAAACTAAATACAGTCTGAGAGCTAAACACTACTCCTAACTGAGTCTGTTCATTCCAAACCCCCACCTTAATAATCAAACTTGCTTCTTGATTGCCACCCTCACCACCGATAGGCGTCACAATAATCAACTCTCCTTGAGGCGAACGTTCAAGCGGTAAATCTGGATTCGCCTGACACAATTGAAAAAACTGCTCCCGCGTCAGGGTGGTAATTGGCTCTAAATTCAATATGGTTGTCATAGCCTTACCTCTTTATCCTTCATTGTCCCGTAGCGACTATCTTAAACGTCATGTGCTGGGCAGTGCTGATTTGTTGAGTGGGCTGTCTTCTGGTTCAGGTGGCGATCGGATTGGTTCAAGTTTATAAAAGTTATTCAATCCTCCAATCACCCAGTCAGACCATTACTTCCATTGCTTCCATTGCCGTCTCTGTGTCCCTGCATTTCGGCAAGCTTTCTCAGGGAACCCCCAATGCTACGAGGCTTTGGCACCTGTTTGTTTCCCGCAGGCCACCCTTCACGTTGACGAGTTCGATCGCCATCTGTCTCTTCGGTTTGGTCGTGGAACAGGATTTGTTGCGTTGGGAAGGGTAAATCAATGCCGTTGGCAGTCAGCTTGTTCTTGATAGCACAAAGCACCTTATCCCGTGTGTCGAGCGCATCTGCTCGTCGCGGCGGTGCGACCCACCAGCGAGCACGAATATTGACAGTACTCTCAGCCAGTTCCATCACCAGTGCCTCAGGAGGTGGCTCTGGCAAAACTTTGTCTACGCTGGCGATCGCTTCTAAAATCAACTCCTTGGCGCGGTCAATATTGTCACCATAGCCGATGCCCACATCGTACTCTATACGGCGGTTATCAAAGGCGGTGTTAACGGTTACTGAATTCGTAAACAGCTCAGAATTGGGGATAACAACGCGCCGCCCATCGTATGTTCTGATCGTTGTAGCGCGTGTCTGAATTTCTTCCACCGTTCCCTCAAAACTTTTGAACACAATCTGGTCATTGATTTGGAACGGTTCAGTTAACAGAATCAGGACTCCCGCCAGAAAGTTTTGCAGAATATCACGAAAGGCAAAACCAATCGCCACACCGCTGATACCCAACAGTTGAATCAAATCTCCAGCTTTAAATGAGGGGATGACGATGGATAAGGCGACAAATAGACCCACTAAAAGAATCGTGCCTTGGGACAAACGTCCGAGTACCAGTCCTAGGTTTCTGGCCTGCCGATGCTTTCGGGTAACACGTCTGACTAAAGACTTTATTCCTCTGGCAGTGAAGAAAAAGATGGCGAAGACGATGACCGCCAAGACAATATTGGGCAGCATGACGATCAGGCCGTCGAGCATTGCCTGCATTTTTCCCCATGCTGTTGATACCGATTCTTGGGGATTCATGACTTCTCCAGCTTGGGACAACGCTGTTGATTGTATGGAAAAGGAAGCCCTTCTAAATCTGCCTTTGGTGAGTAGGTTGTCCTCAGGCTATCCGCGACAGATAGCGGTAATTTTGCAAAAACAATGCCCCATCGATGGCAAAGTAATGAAGACAAGCAAAAATTTGAAGAGGGAAAGCACTGCCCATGGAACTCGTTAAAGTCCAACTCATGTTCGAGAATGCTCCAAGGCGATCGCATAAGGATTACTCTGCGGAATTGGAAGACTTAAACGGGAAGTTAGTAGAATTATCCCGGCTTCCTTGCCATGGAGAGTTAATCTCGTTTGCTGAGGGGCAACTCCATTCAGTGGGGCCATGTTTCAGTGTGATAGAGGTCGTTCACTTCGCCTCACCCCGCGAAAATGGACTGGCCGGTCAGGTTACTCTCCGCAAGTGTTTTCCTCGGTAGGTTGTATCGGCTTAGAGCTATCAATCAAGAAGGATTCGCCTATCTATGGGTAGCTCTATCAGACAGCACCTTTTATTTAGTTGTTGATAAAGTTGCACTGGAATTAAGAACGCTGGGAGCCTCATCCAGAGTTACAGCCTTTTGCCACTGGGGTAAAGAGCTTAACGAAATAGCGAGGATGAAACCAATGATTAAAGCCATGTTCACAAAAAAGGCTGAACCCAGATTAAAAATATCTTCGTTGTTCATCTGAAAATCCTCCTATCTATCACCTTTTCTCTAGGAAAACATAGATTTACAGGAATGACTTCCCTCTAGTTGCCTATTTCGGAAGTTCTTCTCAAAGAACTAACTTCAGAAGTTCTTTCATTTGAACTTAAATTCATAAAATGGTGCAAAATTACAACTTCCAAAAGGGTAATAGTAAGGTTCTTAAAGATAGATTTTTGAGCAATTTTTTTTAATTTTAATACCACTCTGACGGTTCTAATAGCAATTGGCTTTATGGCTGTCACATTTCATACCCCCCTAATATCGTGTCCGGTTAAACACTGAGCGTTAGGATTGACGCGGGGACGCGGAGACGCGGTGATGCAAATTAAATGACGATTAGTTTATAACTCCCCTGATCAAGGCTACGGTGTATACACAAGTCCTCTAGTTCGTGTATCAGGCGATCTTGCCCCCTAAATCCCCCAATTCTGCTATGCATTACTCGCATCTTTCTTAACAATTGAGAAAGCCCAGGTAGTAAGGCTTTTGAACCAAGCGCTTGATAGTTCTTCACAAACCGGGGTTGGAGGTGAGAGGAGTGTAGAGGTACTCCAGAGGAACAGCACCGAT
>DATNQL010000295.1:0-7768 GCA_036704025.1 Stenomitos sp. | reverse complement strand
CGCCACTAGCTGATGACTAACGGCTGAAAGCTGTTCCTGCACAGATTGGTGTTGGGTTTGATATTCGGCTACCCTGCGATAGCATTCAGTAATTTTTTCACGGGCGCGTTGCTGCTGATTGTCTAAATCCACAAGCTGTTTTTCAGCGGCTCGAAGTGCTTGTTCGCACTCACTTAACTGCGCTTCCCAGCCTTTGATCGTGCGCTGAATTTGTTGCCATTCGTTAGGCGTTTGAGATTGCTCTAGCTGCGCTAGTTGTTGGCGTAGTTCGACGAGTTGGGCTTCTTGAGTCGGTAAATTGAGGCTGAGAGTTTGCAGCCGATCGCTAGCTGTAGAAATTTCCTGGGTATTTTTCGCCAGAAGCGATCGCACCTGTTCCAACTGACTGGTTAAAGTCTTAATTTCTTTATTTAACTGTTCCAATCGCAATTGAGTTTCAGAACGCTTCGCCTTAGCTTCTGTCAGTTCTTGCGTCAGTTGTTTCACCCTAGCTACTCCCTGATGAATCAACTCGCCACAGCGCGCTAGAATCTGCTCAATATCTTGGAGACGGTTTCTCAACACCGCAACTTCTGCGGATTCTGTGGCATCACTAGTACCAAAGTGTAATTCAGTACGATGGCTACTACTTCCACCCGTCATCGCACCACTGATTTCCAGAATTTCGCCTTCTAAGGTAACGATTCGGTGTTTTCCCAAATAAGGACGAGCGGTGTTGAGGGTTTCAAACACTACCGTATTGCCGAACACATAGGCAAAAATATCTCTGTAGCGAGGATCGCAGTCCATTAGGTGAACCGCATAATCAATAAAGCCGTTCACATAACGCAGAGCCGCCGTTTCCGTGAATCGAGGAGGCTGGATTTTGTTCAGGGGTAAAAAGGTCGCTCGACCGGCTCGTTTTTGTTTGAGCAGCTCAATCCCCGCTGCCGCCACACCATCATCTTCAACCACCAAATTCCCCAAACGCGCACCTGCCGCTGTTTCTAAGGCTAGCTGATAGCGAGGTTCGACGCGACCGAGTTGGGCCACTAGGCCACAAACACCGGGTAAGTCACTGTGTAGAATGACTTTGGTAGCGTAGGTGCCTTGAGCTTCCTGTTGGGCTTGGGCTTGGGCTTCGAGTTTATCCAGTTGGCGTTGTTTGTCCCGTTGTTCAGTGAGGAGGCGAGTTTGAGTCTGCTGCTGAATGTGCAGCTCTTGTTCAGCGGTAACAAGGGATTGGGCGAGGGTTTGAGCCTGTTGAGAAAAGGTGGTTAGCTGAGTTTCTAAATCAGCGGATTGAGCCTGTTTTGTGGCAATTTCTGGCTCTAAACTGTGTAAAAGTTGGGTTTGTTCTGCGATTTGACGACTGAGCTGATTGTGGCGTTCTTGGAGTTGAGCTTGCTCAGTGCGTTGGGGGTCAATGGTTTGTAGTAGGGTTTCGATTTGGCGGTTGAGAGCTGTTTGTTGCTGTACCCAGGCTTCGGAAGCAGAGGCGATCGCATTGGCTTGTTCGCGACTATGGTTAAGGCTGTGTTGCACCTCATCCCTTGCGGTACGCAGAGCCTCTAACTGTTGGGTTTCTACATGCTGTTTTTGCTCTGTTAGTTGTTGCAGAGTTTGCTCATGTTGCTGAATCTCCTCCTGTGTTCGTTTGAGGCGGCGTTCCGTTTGTTGCAGGTTTTCTTCGAGTTCCTGCTGTCGATTTTGCAACTGACGCCGTTCGGCTTCTTGGGTAGCGAGGGTTGAGGCAACCGCAAGCTGTTCCTCTTCTCCCAAGGCTTTAACACGAGTGTTTAGTTGGTCGAGTTCGGTGGTGGCTTGGCGAATTTCTGCTTCTAGGGCGGTAAGCTGGGAGGTAAGTTGAGCTTCTTCTCGGTCGCCCGCTTCAATTTGCTCCCGAAGTTTCCCCTCTTGTTGTTGCAGAAATCGCCATTTGAGGACGGCTTCCCACTGCTGCTTTTCTTGGAGTTCCGCCCGCAGCTTTTGGTATTTCTCAGCTTTGAGGCGATCTGAAGCGAGGCGATCGCGCTGAGCTACCAGTTCTTGTTCAATGATCCGACAATCGTCCTCCCGCTCCTTGACTTGAGCCAGAGTTTCTTTCGTCTGGACAATTTTGCGATCGAACGCAGCAACACCCGCTAACTCATCAATGATCTCCCGACGCTCCCGCGAGTTCATGGAAATGATGCTGGTGACATCCCCTTGCAGTACCACGTTGTAACCTTCTGGATACACTCGCAGGCGGTTGAGCTGTTCGTGAAGTTCAGTAAGGGTGCAAGATTCGCCGTTGATGTAGTAATTCGAGGTGTAAGTGCCTTGCTGGGTGACTCTGAGCCGTCGCGTCACACTCCACTCTGTTGCTCCCTTCTGCTCTTGCCCCCCTTTGTTAAGGGGGGGTTGGGGGGGATCGAGAGGTTCACAAGAGTCTGATTCGGGATTTTCCTGATTCTGGGGCGGGCACGGGGGCACCGCCCCTACTTCGTCGTTCTCTTCTTCGTTGTCTAAGAGAGCATCGGGTGCATCGGATAAATCAAACGTAGCGGTAACGCTAGCCTCAACAGTACCCCGACGTTCTTTGTCATGGTTAACTAGATCGGGAAGGCGTTCAGCACGCATTCCCTTGGAGCTAGCAAGACCAAGGCAAAATAGCAGGGCATCTAGGATATTCGATTTACCTGACCCGTTTGGCCCGGAAACCACGGTAAATCCTGGCAGCAGGGGAATGGATGTCGTGCCGCCAAAGGATTTGAAGTTGGTGAGTTCCACGCGCTTGATATGCACCATAGGCGCTGGGAAAGCTGGCTTTTATGTGATACGCGTGTATCAGTGTAACAATTCTCAACAGGTTAGCACGGGTATCGTGGAGATGAAAGGTGGTTGACGCCATAACTTGGGGGAGGAACGTGGATCTTTCTGTGAAAAATCCAGATTGAACGGTGGCGTGATATCATGTCCGGCTAAACACCCATCGTTAGGATTGACGCGGGGACACGGGGACACGGGGACGCGGAGAGTTTTTATTATGGGTAATTAGACGGACATGATATGGTCGGTCATGCGCCACCCATTCTCAGATGGGAGCGAACTCCAGCGCACCTCCAAGATGAAACCCATCTGTACATTAGCCAACAGCTCGTTTGCTAAGTGTGAGGGTACCTCTAGGCTAATCTGACTTTTCACGTCATGTGGAAAAGTCCACGAAAAACCTAACCCCCTAACCCCCTTCCCTATGAGGGAAGGGGGAAAAATCAAAGCCTCTCTCCTTGTAGGAGAGAGGTTTGGAGAGAGGTTTTCCACATCCCGTGAAAAGTAAGCTAGGCTAATGCCTGACTCCGCTAGCCTGAACACTATCCATCACAAAGCTTCGCATGACAGGGAAAACGGCGGGTATCACAATATGCCCCATGTCAAATTCTTGATACTCTACGCTTACACCTGCTGCTTTCAGAGCCTCTCTGGCACTTTGAGCGGAACTCAGAGGCACCATTTGGTCTTGCCTGCCATGGACAATTAAAACGGGTGGAAAAGATTTTCCAGGCATTAGCTTTAACTGGGAGTGCAGATAGCCACTGATACACACTAACCCTGCCAGGGGCAACGTTAGACCCACTTCCAGCGTCATTGCGCCACCTTGAGAAAATCCAGCTAACACAGTGCGCGATAGAGGCACCCCAGTGCGACTCTCTAGAGACTTCAGCCAGTCTGTAAGCTGTTGCCGACTTGCCGTTAAGCCTTGGTCATCCTGGTTTCGCAGGTTGTACCACATTCTACCTCCATAGGGATGGGAGTAAGGTGCGTCGGGGAACAGGAACTGATATTCGGGAAGAGCGAACATGGGTGCAAACGGTGCCAACTGTTGGGAGTTGCCCGTAAAGCCATGTAAGCAAACCACCAACCCGACGGGTTTTTGACCTTTTGCCGGGGGAACTGAGATGAAATTTAAAGACAAGGACTTATCTCCAGAACTAGACTTTGTTGGAGCCATGGCAGAAGAAGAATCTCTTTTGCAAGCTTTCAGGAGCAGCGTTGTCGAGAGTATGGCATAGCCTTGTAATAGCAATTGACGCCGACCCAATGCTTTGCTTTTCAAGTAATACGACCCCCAATCCAACGCAGCTACCCTGATCATTATTTTGTCGGGGAGCGAGCGCATCGCCATCAGCAAGAGGGCGTAAGTCCTGATACGCAGTTGCATTCATACGTAGCACATTGAATTTCTCCGCGTCCCCGCGTCCCCGCGTCCCCCTGTCTCCGTGTCTATCTCAACTACTATGTTTGAACGCAACTCGGTATGAGACTCTTGAGTGGCTTTTTGTCAGTCGCCCAATTCAGGATGCAATTTTCGCAACCCTGCTGCATCCTCTGATGCAAGCTTTGTCCCTAATTTTGATGCCTGCCAAGATGAGCGAGTGAAAATGGTTGGCTTTAACGAAATTAAGATCAATCTGCTCAGACTAGCGATTAAGGTTGAAAGCTTTCTTGTTCGTTAATGTTGCAGTAGTGCGATCGCGCTAAGGTTAAATCAGAGCTAGAAAGGATTTTGTTGCAATGGTAGCTACTCAAGTTATCTCAAATAGTTTTAAAATCTCCTCTCTGGAAGATTGGATGCAAAATCCCCCCGACAGTACCGAATGGGTAGACGGGGAATTAGTTGAGAAAACTGGGATGACAGCTAGGCATGGACGAACTCAAGCCAGACTTGCAACTCATTGGACGAATTACAAAAACTCTAGTAACCAAGGTGGAGAAGTTTACACTGAAACCCCCTGTCGAACAGTAGGAAGGGGACGTTCTCCTGATGTTGCTTACCTGACACCAGAGCTGCTGACTCAATTCCCCGACTTTAGTGTACTTCCTCAAAGTTTTCCACTCATTGCTGAGATTATCTCTCCTACAGATAATACTGAAGAAGTATTTAGTAAGGTCAATGAATATCTCCAATCGGGTTGCCAGGAAGTCTGGTTAGTGTTACCGGAAAGTCAATGGATTGTTGTCATTACACAGCAGCAAAGATTTTTATTTACTACAGGGGAAGTCGTCAGCACTCAAACTATCTTAAAAGGTTTTAGTGTGCCCGTTGATGAATTATTAGGTTGAAGGTGCGATCGCATCTTGTCCTTCACCTATAACTTAGAGTTAGGGCGATTCCTGTATGCTGCTACAGTATCGCCCCTATCTACAACTTAACTAAGCACTAAGCCACAAAACCGATGAGCTCCTCATTTTGCCATTCCAAAGTATCTCCAATTTGATTGCCATCATGATAGGCCGCCAGCAGGACTTGACTGGTTTTTCCCCAGGCGATCGCACCCGTTGCATCCAGCGCGATCGCACCAAAATCTCGCCCGTGTTCTTTGGCTTCTGTAAACGAACGCTGCATCGCCTCAACCAGGGATAACCCATCGGTGACGCGCACCACAACCCGCGCCGCCAAGCACTCATCAATAATGTCTTCCCCAATCCCTGTACAGCTTACCGCTGCATGGCGGGAGGCGTAATTGCCCGCCGGCATGGCTGAATCACTGACGCGACCAATCCGTTCAAAGCCTTTGCCACCCGTGGATGTCCCTACGGCTAGACGTCCCTGACGATCCAATACCACAACGCCAATTGTGCCGCGTCCATCTTCCGAAGCCGTCACCAGTTCTTTTTCGGCAACAACTCCCGCCATCTCCTTCTCAAAATTGCCCTGCCGCTCTAGCATCCACTCTTGCAACCGCAGGTCAGTCAGGGGATTATAAGTAGGAGTATTGAGTTCTCGCATCAATTCGGCTGAGCCAAAGTCCGAGAGTACGCGATCGGGAGAGCTTTGCAAGAATTCTGCCAAGTTAATGGGATTCTGGACTCGCGAAACATTAATCACTCCGCTGAAGCGCTGGACACTCCCCTGCATCAACGACGCACTCATGCGGATTTGCCCATCGGATTGCAGCACTGAACCCGTCCCCGCATTAAAACGAGGGTCATCCTCCAGCAATTGGCAGCCTAGTACCACTGCCTCTGTGGCATCAGCACCGGTTAACAATAAGGAGTAAACCTCCTCAATAACTTTATAGAGCGACTTGCGGACAACATCAGCTCCCGCTTTGCCTTTAAGAGAACTACCAGCACCGCCGTGAATAATGAGTTTAGGTTGCATTTGTTGTGTATTGACTGTGATCCATGAAAAGGTTGAGATTTTTACTTTAATCGCAAAGTATTGGTTGAGCGAGGTGACAAAATGGCCTCACTCTTAGTGTCATGAGGCTTTGCCGCATCTTTTGCTCAATGGCCTTAACTGGCTTTAGACTTGCGCCTACGACAGCGTTCCGAGCAGTATTTCACCTCATCCCAACAATCTGCCCATTTTTTGCGCCAGGTGAAGGGAAGTCCGCAGACGGGGCAAGTCTTCTGAGGCAGGTCAGATTTGGAACGCTGGCGTGCCATGCTACGTTGGCGGTAAAATGACTGGTCTAATTGTAAAAAACTGTTAATCCATTTGTAAATGATGTAAATGCTAAAAGCCAATCAACCGGGCAGATGTCGCGACCCTGTGAGGACATCGCCCAAGTTTTATCCGACTGTTTTATTCCGGGTTGGTGAAAAACTGAGATGGAATTAGAGAACGTCAAGATAATCTTAGTCGAGCCAGCCGGCCCGTTAAATGTCGGTGCTGTGGCGCGGGTGATGAAGAATATGGGACTGCATCAATTGGTGTTAGTCAATCCTCAGTGCGATCCGTTGGGCATCGAGGCGCGGCAGATGGCGGTTCATGGCGCGGATATTTTGGACGCCGCCCAGCAAGTGCCCACGTTACCAGAAGCCTTAAAGGGGTGTCAACGTGCGATCGCCACTACAGCTCGTAGCCGTGCTCTCCCAACACCACTCGAACCCCCTAGAGCTGCACTCCCTTGGTTATTAGAACCAGGTATTACATCCGCTTTAATTTTTGGTCGCGAAGACCGGGGATTGAGTAATGTTGAACTCAACTACGCTCAACGATTTGTGGGTATTCCTGCTAGTTCTGAATATGCGTCATTAAACCTGGCACAAGCGGTTGCGATTTGCTGTTACGAAATTTACCAAAGTACTCAAACGTTGTCTTCACCGAGCCAAACCCTGAATCAACTCCTCCCTCCCCCCATTGGAGAAACAGCTCCATCAGAAGTTTTGGAAGGTTATTATGAACACCTGGAAACGGTATTGTTAAAAATCGGTTATCTTTATCCCCATACAGCTCAATCCCGCCTAGAAAAATTTCGGCGACTCTTGAATCGATCCCTGCCAACCCCAGAGGAAGTGGCAATGTTGCGAGGAATTCTCCGTCAGATGGAATGGGCGCTACAATCTCTACCAAAGTCTGATGTTATGGAGGGTGACTCATCTCAGAAGCCTTAAAATAGGCTGAATCTGATCAATTAAATGTTAAATTCGGTGGGTCAACAGTCTATAAAAGAAATTAGGTAGGTCGATGAAACAAACCTGATCAGTTGTGTTCAGTGATGCCTGCCTGCTTAGTGTGTTGGAGGAGTGATTCGGTGGCAGCGTTTATAGGTAACAGGGGTCAGTCAGAAAATTCTCCCGTAGAACAACAAGAACGGCGAATGCGATTGCGTCGTCGCCAGCGTCGAACCTTGCAAAAACAGATTTTTGAGCAGGAAGTGCCTCCCCTCCCCTCCCCTCAACCTCCTCAGCGCAGCCTTGGGCAGTCTATTCTGCGCCGATTATCTACAGTGCCGAGGTCAACGCGACCTCTTTTGGAGCCGCCCAGACCCCGGATTCCTCGACCCAAGAGGATACAGCC
>DATNQL010000294.1:0-3518 GCA_036704025.1 Stenomitos sp. | reverse complement strand
TCCCACAACGCAAGTTGAAGCCTCAACCCCAGCCGCTACCTCTACAGTTCGCAACTGCTCTGAATGCCCGTTCGCTCGCCACATCGACGGAAACCGCTACGTGTGCACCGCCTCAGCAACCAGCAATGATGTAGTTCGCGGTCACTGGGAAGTGTCAACCGACTGTGCCGAAAAGATAGAAGCCCTAGAAACTTCCGAACCCGAAGTCGAAGCGATCGAAGAAGTCGAAGCGATCGAGGAAGTTGAAGAAACCACAGCCACCTACAGCGAATGGGCAGCAATCCCCAAGTTCCCCGGTTGGCGCTGTGACGATGGCTTCTGGTACGAATCTGGTCGCGGTGCTCGCTACAACCGCCTACCGAACCGAGTTCGCATTCAATATGGCTTGACCGATCGCCAAATCTCAATCCTCGAAGGTCGCATCCCAGTAGTCAGCAAGCCCAAAGCAGAACCCGCCTGGATGGCTGGATTTGCAAAATAAATAGCTTCATCACCACGGCGGGTATAAACCCGCCAACTCTTGCATATCAGGAATTGACTGGAGGACAAATGAGAATTCATCTTTCTAGCGCTGGCTACCGAGCACTTCAAGAGCTAGCAGGAATGTCGTTAAGACGAATTGCTTACTGCTACGAAGACACCAATCTGGAAGCCGAGGAAATTGCGGAGGAGCTCTACGCTTACCTGCAAGAACATTCGCCAGAAGCTTATCACCTAATCGACACAGGCGACGATTACTTCTCCCATTTCGTTATTCACACAAAAGAAGAAGATTTGTTTTTCAACACTTACAACCCTCATTATTACAGCGTTCTAGTCCCTGCCTCAGTCTGGGAAAAGCATCATGAGGAAGTGGTCAAAATTGACCGTTGGTTTCATCAGGAAGCCACAGCGCTAGTACAAGGATTAGCGATGCGGATTGAATGGGGAAAATACGCCAACGATGTTGAACGGTGGTGGGACGATTTTGTTCTTACATCTCAAGACTTAATAGCCAGATTCCGCGACTAATACGAACGCCACGCGGTGGGGTAGTGAAGACTGCCCCACCTGATCTTGATCGCCACAAATGAAACTAAACCGAACTAAAAAGAAATGAGTACGCTACAAGTTGAAGTCAAAGTCAACGTTCCAAAACGAACCAAATCTAAACCGAAAGCACCACCTAAAAAAGTCTACTTTTTGCCTACCAATGAAGGTGAGTTACATCGCCTCAAAGAAGGCACGTTTACGATTCATTTTTTCGACAACGAACACATCGTCATCAAGGATAAATACGGCAGCTTCAAAGTTCCTATTGTGATTGCATTTGAAGTTTTTGCGGGCATCAAGCTAGCACCGCCACTAAATAAGGATTCCAGCAAGTGGATGTGGTGTTTATGTCAGCAAAATTTTTGTTGCCTCTAATCTCTCTCTGCACTCACAAAGGAATTGAACTATGAAGCCACAATTTGATTCAGAAACCAAACCCAAACAGTACACATTCACTTCTAGTCAAGGAGAGGTTTACCACTTCCAAGAAGGCGAATTTAAGCTGCACTCGTTTGACGAGGTTCACTACGAGTACGTCCTGGTCAGACACAAGCACGGTTGGTTCTCTGCGTCCATCCTAGAAGTGTTTGAAGCCTATACAGGGATTAAGTTAGAGGCAGAAACTGAGTTCTACCCAGAGGACTTGGAATGGGATATTAACAGCCCTGATTGGGACTACCTCGAATGGACTGAATGGGATATATCCAAAGTGGAATTTCAAGCGACGTGGGAACAGTTCTCTGAGCGCGAACGAAACCTAATACTGAGCGATTTCTACGCTTGGCAAGCGGCTAACTAACGGCTTACGGGGGATTGATAATCAGTCCCCTTTTAGAGTTTTTGGGGAACAGGTTATGAAAGGCGAGAAAGAGAGAAAGCGTCAGTTATTGAGGGAGTTTGTAAACCGATATAAGGCTCCCTCTGACCCATTTTTAGATGAACGAGGCGGGGTTAAGGCTGCAACAGTTTTGGTTAGAAAAGCCCTGATAGCAAAGTATCAGCCCCTAGGATTGCACGTGCCTAGTTTTGAAACGGTCAAGACTTGGTTTTATAAAGCCCCACCTGAGAGTGTTTTAGCTCTACTTCTGCACGATATTAAAGGGAAAAGTCATGTTTAAAACAGCAACTTTGGGTGCCGTTGCTCATCCAGTTAATATACTCCATGAATATCTAGGAAAGTTTAACCGCAGGCAGAAATGCAAGGCGGCGATTCTGACTTATATGGACACTTGGCAGCAGTCGAAGCGCGAGCAGGGCAAGGATGAATGGGTGAGAATCGTCGTCTCAGAACTGGCAGAACAGATTGGTTATCACCCAGAAACGATTCACCTTCACTTGCATCAACTGCTGGAACTGGGACTGATCGAGCGAAAGCCAGCGAACTGGTTCAAAGGGGATAAGGCGTATGCCTACCGAATTTGTCCAGAGCGGGTACTGGAATTTTTGGAAATGTCCGCTACTAAACCACTACCGGAAAATCCGAGTGTCATACCCGGAAAATCCGAGTCTCATACTCGGAAAACCAGGGTACATCTTAAATACAACTTAAATCACCTTAAAGAAAACTCTCCCCCTACCCCCTCTCAAGAGGGGAACCAGAGAGAGGAACTTCGGGAGGAAGTGGAAGAAAAACCAGAAGAAGTAATCGAGGTATCCTACACCGCTGTCGTTGACCAAGAGAATGATTCTCACCACCAACCGGAGACTTCTAAGTCAGACAAACATTCCGAGGCCCGTGCGAATTTGGCGCGTCGAGAGGAAATCAAGCCTGGTTATCCTGATGGCCCGTGGCTGGACACCGATCGCCGTCTCCGATTGGAGTTTGTGGTTTACATCGCTAAGCTTTGGTGCAAGGGCGATACCCTCAACAGCAAGGCATTCGAGCAGATGGGTCATTCAGCCGTCAAAGCCAAGGTCCGCAGCCACTATGCGCGGCCTGAGAACTGGTTGAAGCTTGAGAACGATTGGGAAGCCTTTGTGGAGGGACAAGAGCGCTACATCGAAAACGTTCAGGCACGAGTCGAGGCAGGTTGTTCAATCCCCGAACAGGAGCAACCAGAAGTCATGGAAACGGCAGAACGGCTGTCAAATCTGGGTCGGCTAGCGGGTTTGGTAAGGGAAGCTGTTCGCCGTCCGATCGCCTCGATCGCACCTCGGAAGAGTCGATCGCTCAAAAAGTGCTGGAACTGGGAGGCCGCACGAGAGGCAGTTAACAGCAATGACCCGGTGTTGTCGATGGAGGCTGCAAAGTGGGCAACCGCTTGCGGTGGTGAGGTTGTGTGGGATCGGAATGGGAAAGTGCTTGAGATCTGGCCAGCGTTTTAAATCTATTTGTGGGATAGATTTGAGCGATCGGTGCCGTGATTTTTCGCCGATCAAGACGACAAGTGCTGTAATGTATCCCAAATGAGGAACTTACGAATTTTTAAGATTCGGCTAACCGAAGGTGCAAATTTCAAAATATAGTGTATTCTTTATGGTAGAAT
>DATNQL010000293.1:0-9178 GCA_036704025.1 Stenomitos sp. | reverse complement strand
CAGGCAGCAACGATTGCATCACCTTTTCTGTGAGTTCACAAATCAGTTGTCCATTGAAGAGCATTTGTTCGCCGTGGAAGGGAGGCATTAAGAGTTTGCGTTCCTTGCGATGGCGATCGCCTTCCAATACAAATACCGAATAGTCTCCCACAATCGGGTGTAAAAGAGGATTAAAGGGAGCAATAAATTGATGGGGGTTAGAAAAAATCTGCTGAAGTGCCTGGGGATGACTCACGATCAACAGTTGGCGATAATGACCGATAACGGGTGCGTTAAAGATGTCACCATACCGTTGCTGAGCGAGTTCCATGTAACCCAGTGGGTTCGTAATCCACTGCATCTTCTGTAACCAGCGGGGAGATTGAAATCCATCCGGGAGTTTAGCTTGTGATTGAAGCATTACCATATTTACCTTGGAGTCAATACACGCCATGCGATGAACGCAGCAAACGCGAGATAACCAAACACGGTTATCCAATCTTGCCAATGTTCAGAAAACATCAAAACGTTGTCATCCACAGGCACCCTCACGTTAGTGATTTCAATACCGTTATTTTAATCGCCAACTCGGCTTTAATTTGTGCTAATTGGATGCGATTGAGTTAAAAGCTTGTAAGCTGTGACGCATTTAAGCAAGCCTATTTCCACACCCCACACCCCTTATGACCATTTCGCTATGACAATTTAGCTGCACATCAGCTTAGTTATTTGAGTACTACCTTTGCAGGACACTACAAATCAACTCACCTGCACCATAAGCATCGAACCAAACAAAGGTGCCATCAGGGCGAACCCTAATGCGATCGCGACAATTGTATAGTTCTATTGGCCTCTTCACCCCATCAATACTCACAGCTGCCCTATATTCCCAATAATTCTTAGCACTGCGCTTAATACTCAAGATGCAAATGGAGTGGTTATGAAAATGGCGGCAGAAGGCAGCAAACGCTGGAAGTGGCGCAGCAAACCATAAGGTTAGGGATAGGAGTAGGGCAATAAATTTCACGATGTCCAAAATTTGTCACCACTTTAAAAGATTACACGGCGATCGCCTGCCGTCGCCGCTTGAGCCGGATTCGTGGGTGGATTGGGACGCTAGACTCCCAATCTATCTGAATGTGATTGGCAAGCCAGAGAATCTCGTGAAGAATAGTTAAGTGGTTGTTGGTTTTCCTTTATGTCCGCTTCCCACGAACAAACTCCGCTCATGACTGAAGCGTCGGTATTACAAGCCCTGCGACAGTTGATCGAAGTCGTTGCCCAATTGCGATCGCCTGAAGGGGGCTGTCCTTGGGATTTGGAGCAAACGCCCCAAACGCTGATTCCTTACGTGATTGAAGAAGCCTATGAAGTCGTCGGTGCGATTCGGAGTGAAGATAAAGATGCGATCGCAGAAGAACTAGGAGACTTACTGTTGCAAGTCGTCCTCCAAGCCCAGATTGCCAGTGAAACCGATCAATTTACGCTCAAAGAAGTTGCTCAAGGCATCACCCAAAAGCTGATCCGGCGTCATCCCCATGTGTTCGCAGATGTCCAAGTCCAAAATGCCGAAGAAGTTCATCATAACTGGCAGCAAATCAAAGCAACGGAAAAAGGAGAAACCACAGCCGATGCTCATCTCCTCAGTCGCAAACTCACTCGCTATGCCCGAACCCTACCTCCCTTAATGGGAGGGATGAAAATCTCGCAAAAAGCAGCGGCGGCTGGCTTTGAGTGGGAGAACGTTGAGGGTGTCTGGGACAAGTTTAGTGAAGAATTAGCCGAATTCAAAGAAGCACTTGAGCATAAAGATCAAGCTGAACAAGAAGCGGAACTCGGAGATGTACTATTTACCCTGATTAATATTGCGCGTTGGTACGACCTCGACCCTTCGGAAGCGTTGCACGGAACCAACGATCGCTTTATTCAACGCCTATCAAAAATGGAATCCGTTGCAGACCGACCGCTTTCGGATTATACCTTGGATGAGTTGGAAACTTTGTGGCAGCAGGCTAAAGCCAGATTGGCTAAGGAGCGTTAGTTGCAATCAACTTTAGTGATAAACTTTGCCAAAAAAACTCCCGTTAGTTACTACAGAGTTTAACGGGAGGCTTTTCGTTAATTTCCCTTACCTATTTAACAAATCACCTATCAAAATTCAATAAATCTGATTTCTGATTCAGTCTGGCTGGAGCTGATTCCCTGTTAATCAGAAATTAAGCTTGGAGAAGTCAGAACAAAAACATCCCTAGTTCCTTGCTGCTCTAATTGAGGCTTAACGGGAGTTGTAAAATGTAAGAATTCATGGTCATTGACTAAGAGCAATTCCCCTGGATTCAGCACTTTCCTAAACACCGGTTTTTCTTTTCTCTCTAGATAAAGATGGGTTTCTCCACCCTGAATATTATCTCTATCTACTGAGAAAATACCAATAAAATCAGTCCCATCCCGATGAATTCCTTCCGGTGCTGGGTTGCCATAATTATTCGGTGAACAGGTTGTTCTGATCTGATGAATTCCAATTTCGGCTTCTGGATGCAGTTTGCAAGAATCACTGAACGCTAAGACCATTTTTCTAAAACTATCTAGCTTGATCAGTTCCTCATCGATTTCCGAAAATTCTCGCTTGATATCCCCTAACAAAGGGTTATAGTTTTTGGTTTGATACAGATAGCCATGAGGTAGCTTAACTAACTCATCGTTAGATATGGTAAACCGTGATAAACGCCTAGAGCGATAGTTCCCTTTGATATAAGGGTCAACTGGAAGATCTCTAAAAAATGGCTTGATATCTTCTAGCTTAAGCGCGTTTACCTTTTTGAAGGTAAACATAAAGGCATATTCCAGTTCCGTCGATCCCCATACCTTTTGCATGGTATTTTCACCTGTTTCCCCTGATCCCATTGCGATTTTCTCCACAAAGAGGACTATATCCTCAGTATAGAGTAATTTTTTTGGATTGTTGCTAATTAGACTACAGAATTTACCAATGTGTGATAATATCTACGTTTTTAGGCTGCTAACGAAAAGTGGACTAAGTTTCTAGCTAAGATAGACTGCCTCCTAGCTCAATCAGGGGCTAGCTTTCAGGTCGCACAGCCCTGACCAATCCCTGGCACGCCCGCAGGAAAATGCCCACATCGACACCCAAGGCAATATACTGAATTCCAGCTTCAATCCACTGCTGAGCCGTTTCCGGATTATCGGCAAAAGTGCCAACGACTTTTCCCGCGCTGCGAATGGTGTCAATACATTGGTGCATCAGGTCAACCACACGAGGGTCGCGCACCTGACCGGGAATACCCAGCGATTGCGACAGGTCGTAGGGGCCGAGAAAAATCACATCAATGTGAGGCACGCTGACAATCTCTGCGAGGTTCTCTACCCCTCGTATCCCTTCAACGTGAATCACAACCAGGGATTCCTCGTTGAGTTTGTCTGTGATTTGCGCCCCTGCTGCCGTGTAAATGCCAGCGCGAGTGTAAAAAGAAAGACCTCGCGAACCGAGGGGATTGAATTTGGCACTCTTGACGCAAGCTTCAGCATCTGTCTGGGTTTCAATTTGTGGGATTTGCACGCCTGCACTCCCAATGTCGAGAGCACGTTGAATTTGCCAAGAGTCATTCTTTCCGACACGCACAACGGGGGCAATACCCACATTATTGGCGGCACGGCAGAGGTCTTCAGCCACCAATGGATGAAGGGGGCCATGTTCGAGATCGATAATGACGAAGTCAAATCCGGCATGTCCGCAGATTTCTACAAATCCCGGATAAGAACAGTTGACAAACAGACCGAGTACAACCTCACCTTGCTGGAGTTTGCGCTTAAGTTGGTTTTCGCGAATCATGGATGTTGTTGCTTGAGGGTAGATGGGTGCAACTTGAAGGCGCTACAGCTATCAACGCAATCGGTAACACACAGCCTGGTCGAATTGCACTGGCTCCAAGGTATCATCCAGATTAACGGTTGTCTCTCTCCTGATGCATTTGCGCGATCGCAAACGGATAGAGACTCGTATCATCAGCTCAAATGTTGAGGTGGTTTCAGATTTCAGTCCGGCGAGAGGGACACAAGAGCATTAGACTGCAACTCAGTATAAACTGAACAAAACTGAGGCAAGGGTGGTGACTTTAAAAAAAATAGTCCATTATGGAGTTGACATCTATAGATTAAAACATGTAAAGTTCGCTACCGATTTATAACCACTGCTCAGTCAACTTGTCGTTTCATGACTTTCTTTAGACCCAATATCAACGCCATGTCTGGTTATGTGCCTGGTGAGCAACCGCTACCAGGCACCCAAGTGATTAAGTTGAACACCAATGAAAATCCCTATCCTCCATCACCTGCGGCGTTGAAGGTACTACGGGAATTAGACGGAGAGCTTTTGCGCCGCTATCCCGATCCGATGGCAGGTGCTTTCCGTGCGGCGGCGAGTCAAGTTTTGGGAGTGCCTGCCGACTGGATTTTGGTGGGCAACGGTAGCGATGATCTCTTAACCATGATTATCCGTGCCTGCTCGGAGCCAGGGCGACGGGTTGTCTATCCCATGCCAACTTATGTACTGTACCGTACTCTGACACAGATCCAGGGAGCCGAATTTGTGGAAGTTCCCTATCAGGGTCACTATACTCTACCTGTTGAACAGTTAATCGAGGCTCAAGGTGCCGTTACCTTTGTTGCTTCTCCGAATAGCCCATCGGGGACGTTGGCATCTGTAGACGAGTTGGAGAAACTGGCGACACATTTGTCAGGGGTGCTGGTGATTGATGAGGCGTATGTAGATTTTGCGGAAACTGACGCCCTAGAAGTAGTGAAGAAGTACGACAACGTCATTATCTTGCGAACACTATCGAAGGGGTATTCATTAGCTGGATTGAGATTGGGTTTTGGCGTGGCTAATCCAGAACTGCTGGAAGGGTTGATTAAAGTCAAAGATAGTTATAACGTGGATGCGGTGGCTTGTGCAGTGGGTGCAGCGGCGATCGCCGATCAAGACCACAAAAATATCAACGCAAATATGATTAAGGTTTCGCGTGCCCAGATGGCAGATGAACTCCAGAAATTGGGGTTTCATGTCTTGCCATCACACGCTAATTTTTTATTAGCGCAGTTCCCTAAGGGTAATGCAGAATTTCTGTATAAAAGCCTCAAGGAACGGGGGATATTAGTCCGATACTTCAATCAGCCCCAGTTAATGGATAAATTACGCATTACGGTTGGGACGCCAGAGCAGAATGAAGCTCTCATTCAGGCGTTAGGTGAAGTGTTGATATCGAAGATGTCCAAACCTATCAGTCCTACCCTGCCCTGACTTTCTGGTTTTTACTAACTAGAAAGCGAACTCAGCAATGGGATTGCAAAAAGCGCAAGCCTAGGCTTAAGTTGAAAGTTTTTCAACTTAAGCAAAAACCTTCAACTTAACTTGACACTTAAGTTGAAAAGTCCAACGATGAAAAAGCTATATCGGTAAGTCTTGACAGAAAAGTGAATACATAAGCTTCTTGTTCGATATCATTTAGGATATTCTCCGTGAAGAACATGACTAAGTAGTAATTTAGTTAATTTTCTACTCGTAGAATGGTCTTAATGGCGATTGATAAGGTGTTTTAAGGATAACTGATAAGACGTCTCTAAAATAGCTCAAAATCTTCATATAAACTTTATTGCAATCTCCTACCTAAGTAAGATACTTTTGAATGTGGGATGTGCAAATCTACTAGACCGAACGATAAATACTAGTCCGAATTCACCGTTGACTCATTCACATCGTCAGACTTAGTCAGAGTGGCTCTAGACTAGACACCAGTAAGTTTTGAACTCCGCAGGTTCGTAAAGGGTGTATTGAATTCTGTGTGATTATCCCATCTGGAGTGTACGTCTACGGAAGAGACAAGCCAAAACCTCACAAAAGATACTCGAATATCTTCGCATTGGCCTGTACTCTCAGAATTTCGGGAAACTGCATTAACAGGGATTTGCCATCTACGAACTGAAGACTTCGGTTCTGCTAGTGAGTATGTCGAACTTTTCACCAGGGGCTAAAAAATCTACTAATGATTGAATGCCTTAGAGGTTATTTTTCAAGGTGAGGCATTCGTAGTCAAAAACCTGGAAAAGGTTGTGAAAGAAAGCTGTACAAATGCAGTGCTTCATTGGAGCTCTTTCCAAAAAGCTCTTCTGCTTTGGCTAGAGCAACAAAAGAGATAGGTGCATTTCAAAGTTGCAAGGACACAGTTTAGCAAACCTATTAATTTCATTCTGCGCTTACCTCAGAGGATACATCTAAAAAATGGAACATCCCAGAAGAGATAAGACTTTGGTTCCCCTACTAATCAAGTTTGCAAGTGGCAAATTATGCAGACTCCTATAACCTACTGTTCGTCTAAGTTGGCTTGGCACGATGATGGAAAAAGTCAGAACTAACTGACAAGTCTTCCTACAGCCACTCACTATCAAAGGCTGACCCTCCAAAAAAAACTCCTAAAACTATTGTCTAGAGAACCTTCTAAATATTATGTCGATTTTGAGGCTGAAATTGTTCCTCTGGCGGGATTTCTAAAAACTTAATAACTCTGGCTTCTCAAAGTTGTCAGTCAAGCAAGGTTCTGGAGACTATAAACAGTTTCAATGTTGTCCTTGTTGTCCTTGTCGTTGCAGTGACCATCTGTTGTATTGCACTAGCCATTATTGACCATGAAAAAACTCAAAGTTCTGATGCTCGGTCCTAGCTTAGAAGAGAAAGGTGGAATGGGATCAGTAGAAGCTCTCATCCTCGAAAATTCTTTAGCTGAGCTTCAGATTCAACACCTTAGCACTTGGGATGGGGAAGCAAGCAGACAATCAAGTCTACATCGGTTAAAAGTGTTTATATGGGCACTGATGGTCTTTTTGGGGAAATTGTTAAAAGGCCAAATCGATGTCCTTCATATTCATTTCTCTGAGCGAGGTAGTACTTTGCGGTTATCTATCTTAACTCTCATAGGTATTGCATTCCGTAAGCCAGTCATTATGCACGCTCATGGTTGTGAATTTCATACATTTCATGCCCAGCTACCTCAAGGGATTAAGCCACTTCTGAATTGGATATTGCAAAAAAGCACTTATTTGATCGCCTTATCAGAGAGTTGGAAAGAGTTTTACATTAATAATTGCGACTTAACTGAAGAACAAGTTGTGGTACTTCCTAATCCCGTGGAAATTCCTGAAAACGTTCCTGATCGTACCAACTCTCACAAGAAGATTAATATTGTCTTTCTTGGACGGATTGGCAAACGGAAGGGAGTCTTTGATTTACTTGAAGCTTTTGCCAAGGTTACCCCTGAACAGAGAGAAAAATCAGAATTAATTTTGGCAGGAATTGGGCAAGTGGAGCAAGCCAATCACTTAGCTGAAAAGCTATCTTTAAAGGAGCATGTTAATTTTGCGGGTTGGGTAGATCCGGCTAAGCGTAGTGAGTTACTCTCCAAAGCTGATGTATTCTTACTGCCTTCCTATAATGAAGGTCTACCCATGGCTTTACTTGAGGCGATGAGTTGGGGCTTACCCGTAATTACTACGCCAGTGGGAGGAATTCCTGAGGTCATTACTCATAATGAAACGGGTTTGTTAGTGAACCCAGGTGATGTGCAACAGTTAGCAAAAGCGTTGCAGTCTTTGATTGAAAATAAATCCCTAAGATTAAAGCTAGGAATTGCTGCTAGGCAGCGAGTTGCTCCCCTTGATGTAAAAATCTACAGTCGCTCTCTGTCTGATCTCTATTGCTCATCCTTAGGAACTAATCCAAAGGGAAATTTTGAACCGACGTTGACGGGTGCAATTACAAACAGTCGGTGCCAATAGGATAGAGAGATCAAGGCGCGGGGGTTTTGGAGAAGTCGTCTCCGCGTCAGATTCAACGAACTCCTGATGAGTTCATTCTTAACTCACTCGAAATACTAAAAAATTCTCCATTCTTGAGGTTTCATGGAATACAAAGAGTATCCAGAAGACATCGACTTACAGAAATACTGGCTGATTATTAAACGGCATTGGCTAGCAGGTGCGGTTGTATGGGGTACTATTATCGCCATATCTGCTTACATTGGATTTTCCCAAAAACCGACTTATCAAGCATCTGGTCAACTTCGGTTTAAGAAACAAAACACGACATCTGCTTTAGTCACAGATGGTGGAGAAAAAATTGGTCAATTGGATGCTTTAAATAGCAAAGATACACCTCTAGATACTGAAGCAGAGGTACTGAAATCGGTTCCAGTTGTAAATCAGACGATAACGGAATTGAATCTGAAAGACGAAAAGGGAAAACCCTTAACTTATGAAAAATTTCTCAAAAGTCTTAAGGTAGCAACTGTGCGGGGAACGGATGTTTTGGGAATTTCCTATAAAAGCCTTGATCGGGAAGAAGCGATCAAGGTAGTGAATAAGATCACGCAAATCTATCTCAAGACCAATATTTTATCGAACCGAGCTGAAGCCGCCGCTGCTGGCAAATTTATTAATGCTCAGTTACCGAAAGTTGAAGAAACTGTTCATCAAGCAGACGCAGAGTTACGTATCTTTAAACAGCGCAATAATATTGCCAATCTTGAGGAGGAAACTAAAGCGGCTGTAGCCGCTATTGATAACTTAGATCAACAAATTGCCACCACTCAGGCTGAAATTGAGAAATTAGCAGGTAGAGCTACAGAGCTACAGAAGAAAATGGGAATGACTAGTGAGGAAGCATTAGTTAGTAATTCCCTGAATCAGTCTGTTGCAGTTCAGCAGGCTTTTGCTAACCTAAAACAGGTGGAAGATCAGCTAGCCGTTGAGAGAAACCGTTTTTTGGACACTAATCCCATCATTGTTAATTTGAAGAGCAAGAAAGTAGCTCTTGAGGCTCTTTTAGAAGAGCGACAAAAAGAAGTTCTAGGTGGACAGAAAGCACCTTTATCTGTAGATATTCAGAGAAGAGATGGTAGTGCAGGTAAGCTTCAGGAAACCCTAACTGAAACTTTGGTGAGTGCAGAAGCAGAACGCAAAGCTTTAATTAATCAGCTAGAATCTTTAATTCGTAGCCGAGCCGCTTACAAACTCAGATTAAACTCTTTACCCCAACTGGAACAGACTCAGCGGGAGTTACAGCGAAAACTAGATGCAGCCCACTCCAACTACCAACTTCTCCTCAAAAATCGCGGACAAGTACAGCTAGCTG
>DATNQL010000292.1:0-2388 GCA_036704025.1 Stenomitos sp. | reverse complement strand
AGTGACGGGAGTGAATGTGTACTATGGCGAAAGTCACATTCTTCGGGATGTCGATTTAAGTGTGCCATCGGGGCAGATGGTTTGCCTGATTGGACGCAATGGGGTGGGCAAAACCACCTTGCTAAAAACCATTATGGGATTACTTAAACCCCGCACGGGAACCATTACCTTGGCAGGGGAACCCATCACGGATAAATCACCGGATAGGAGGGCAAGATTAGGCATTGGTTATGTTCCTCAAGGACGGGAGATTATTCCTCGGTTAACGGTGAAGGAAAATTTGTTGCTGGGGTTGGAATCACGTCGCAGTGGCAGAAGTGGTAGAGATGAAATCCCTGAAGATATCTTTGCTTTGTTTCCGGTTTTAAAATCCATGCTCTCCCGGATGGGCGGTGATTTGAGTGGTGGACAACAACAACAACTTGCAATTGCCCGTGCATTAATGGGACGCCCCCAATTACTCGTGTTAGATGAACCCACGGAAGGCATTCAACCTTCAATTATTCTAGAAATTGAAGCGGCGGTTCGCCGCATTATTGAATCAACAGGAATTTCTGTCCTTTTAGTTGAACAGCACCTACACTTTGTACGACAAGCCGATAAGTACTACGCCATGCAAAAAGGCGGAATTGTCGCCTCTGGAGCCACCAGTGAACTGAGTAATGAAGTTATTCAACGATTTTTAGCGGTTTGATTCCAGTTGGTGCAAAGGGGTGTGGGGTGTAGGGTGTGGAAATAGGCTTTCTTAAATGCGTCACAGCTTAATAGCGTTTCTCCTGAAGTTTGCTCCAGATGATTGACACAGGGACTCACAGACGCGGAGAGTGATTTGTAGCGAACATTGAGGTATTTGATATAAAGTCCTGATCGATTCAGCCGAGGTAACAGTATCTTTACAGTTGTCTAGTGCCAGATGTTAATTTAGGCAGTAAACCATACTGTTGGGTGGCGTTCGTCAATAACCCAATCGGTATACTCATACTTAACAGGGCTTCTCCAGCAAGAGTTGACAACGCGATGGAAAAGAACCCCACCATTCCCTTGCCAGTTCAAGATGCCAAATCAAAACAAGTTTTTCCAGCAAGGTTTTCCTGGTTGGTGTTTGGTATCGGGTAATACAAATGAACCTATTGGATTGACCGTCTTTTATGCACTACTCCGATTCTGGTATCTACTCAACTCCTAAAAGCAAGGCTGTTAACAATCATTCCAAGAAGAGGTTTAATCTTATAGCAGAAACTGGGCGCTGGTTCAATCGTGCCACTCATCATTTGAGTATTCACAAAAAAATTGGCTTCGGGTATATCCTATCCATTGGTATCGCCATTCTAGGAACCGGAGTGGGGCTAATGGTGGGTGAACATTATGATGACCAAGGTGTAGAGCAATTTAGACTTGCCCAGCAACGATATGCGCGAATCGATCATTTAGAAAAAGCGGTTTGGCAGGTCAAGTTTAATCAACAACAACTGATTATTGCGGCTCAAAGGAATGCACTTCAATCTCAAGACATTCAGCGATTACAAGCCAGTATGGCGGAAGCCAACCAACAACTTTTTTTACTCAAAGATAATTTAAAAGATTATCACGCTCTTCCCGAAGATTACGCCACAGACTTAAAAACATTTTTGCAGGTTTGCGATCGGGAAGTAGACTCGTATACTGAGCTACTAGAGTTACTTCTACAAAAAGTAACGATTCCGAATCCAACGAAAAAAGATATTGCAACCAGAGATCAGATCTTACAAGAGATTGCCAACGGCAAGCAAGGGACAAGGGTTGAACAACTCTCTCACACTTTAGAGGATCTGGTGAATTCTACAGACATTCAAGAAAAGAAAGCCGGAGCTACGTTTAAAAGAGCGAAGGTTTTACGATTGATTATTATTATTGTAAGCATGGTGCTATCCATGGCGATCGCTATGACTTTAGCTCTATATACCAGTCGTGCGATCGCTCGTCCCATTAAAGCTGTGACAAAAATCGCCAAACGAGCTACCCAAGAGAGTAATTTTGAACTACAAGCCCCCGTTACTAGCGACGATGAAATTGGAGTTTTAGCCACCTCCCTCAACCAATTAATTCAGCAGGTAGCGACACAAATTCGGGAATTGAAGCAAGCCCAAGCCCAACTGATTCAGGGAGAAAAAATGTCTAGTTTGGGACAGATGGTTGCCGGAATTGCCCATGAAATCAACAATCCCGTGAATGCGATCGTGAATACCGTGAACCCCCTGGCCGAATCGCTGGACGAGGTCGCGGCGAAGGCGCAGAACCCCGAGGTCGTGGAGATCGCCTCGGACATCAAGGACATGGTGCGCGTGATCCAGAACGGCGCGCGGCGCACCAAGGAGATCGTCCAGGCGCTGCACAACTACTCCCGCACGG
>DATNQL010000291.1:0-25450 GCA_036704025.1 Stenomitos sp. | reverse complement strand
CGAAAATTTCATCTTATGCGCCATAGGGGTAGGAAATTTTCATCTATTGGGTCAAAATTTTTCATCTTATATGCAAATCAGAGGGCTGAAAGTGCCATCAGTCCGTGGGAAAAATTTCAACTTATGTGCAAACCGACAGGGGTAACGCACCAAAGTACGGCACCAGGGGTATGGGAAGCGAGCACCCGAAAATAACGTCCTACATTCCGAGAGATATCCTAGAGGCGCTGGAGAAATGGAGAAAGGAACACGAGATAGACTCGCGGAATGCGGCGATTGTAGCGATTCTGGCGGACTACCTAGGGGTACAGCATCCGGTACGGCTAGCTGATACCGCACCACTGAGTATCCATTTGCATACAGTACTGGATGACATGGCTCGATTGTCGCAACGCATGGATGCATGGGAGGATTTAATTCGTACTGCATGTCAAGAAGTACTTAGTACAGCCTTAGAGGAGCCACCGGAGTCTAGCCGTGCGGTAGCCGTTGAAGTAGTCAGTACTGCGCCCCTAGAGAGGGCTGTCCCCACGAGTTCGGCACAAAATGAGGCACGCAGAACCGTACCCCCAGCACCGCTCACCCAGTCG
Organism: Stenomitos sp.; assembly: GCA_036704025.1. Lineage (GTDB taxonomy): Bacteria > Cyanobacteriota > Cyanobacteriia > Cyanobacteriales > Coleofasciculaceae > Allocoleopsis. The sequence continues at coordinate 24,860 of DATNQL010000291.1, read as the reverse complement.
GCTCTTGCCCAGCGACTGGGGTGTAGTGATAAGGCGATCGAGAAGCATCGGAAGCAGGGCAGTAAGGAAGAGTTTGCCGCTTGGAGTCGTGATCGCGACCCAGACGGCAAGGCGTGGACTTGGGAGGGCAGTGGTGGGAGAGGGAACCCACTGCGATTCGTGCCGTTAGATGAATCCGCACCAAACATGGATTTCGTGGAATACAGTCGGAAAGCATTGATTTAGCGTTGGCACGGAGAGTAACCGACGAGACCCGTACCCGCTTATTGAGAATCATCTTCACTAATTGCTACTAGACATGGGGTATGGTTCATCGAACTTTCCGGGAAATGGGAGTTAGAGCGCTAGCTAGTCTGCTCTAGCCGAGCAGAATGCTCGGCTGCGGCTAGTAGAACGATATGGCAGTGCCAGGGACATAGGGACGGTGAAGCCGCTGCTCAACTAAAGATTAAGACTTTAAAGGAAAAATCCTGAAGTTTTTTATAGTTTTCCCCTCTTAGAAATTATTCTTCAGACTTTTCAATTTCAGCGATCGCATCTTCGGGTGACATTCCGCCATAGATAACTTTCATAATGCCAGGAAGATAATTATCCATTACGCTAAGGTTGTTATAAACTAGGTGTTTTACGAAAGGAGGAGTTAAGCGCTCCCCTTCAACATCAATGCTAGTTTTATAGCGAATATCACCATCTTCAAAATCCATTTCAAAGTTACCTATCCTGAGGCCATAATTTACTCTAGTTAGAAATTCAGCTAGCAGTAAACGCTGTTTTAGAGGCACCTTTACTGGACATATTGAATAAAATCTAAATATATGTTCCTCTTCATCAATAAAAGCATAGCAAGTATAATCACTATTTTCTAGAGTAATATCTAGTCGGAGAACTCTTCCGTTTTCTATTTCCAAGAAATTCCACTCATCTTCTTCAAAAAAATTAGTTACAGCTTCAAAAAGTTGTCCCATTTTTAGTTATCCTCTTTAGTAAGTTGGCTAGAAAATTGAGTAACTAAAGAAATCTGTGTTTTTAGATCTTTAAGCTTATTATTTATTTTTGCAACTATATCTCGCTTTGATTCCTCATTGTTTGTTAATTGATTACGTTTCAAATCAACATCCCATAGTTCTTCATCATAAAACTTAAGCACTTCCTCAAATTTGAATTCATACTCATTCTTAATTTCATCCGCCACTTTTCTATAATCTTGTCTTACTTCTAATCTAGCTTGACGTAACTTTTGTTTATATTTAGCCTCATCTTGTTCTTGTTTAGCCGTCAAAGCAATATCAATAAAAACTCCTAGACCAGCAATAACTGGGCCTAAGCCTCTGATAAATTTAGCAGCTTTAAATGCTCCAAAAGGTTTGAATTTAATTCCAATAGATTTGCCAACATTATAAACTATATCTCTAGAAGCTTTAGAGGCAAAACCTCCAATTCCTTTTAGCACTTCAGAACCCATACCTAAAAAATTTGCTGTCCCACAAACTCCAAAGTTTTGGTCTTTAAATTTCTTTTTTTCTCCTAAATCAATTTCCAATTCTCTTGCGATTATTCTCCCCAATGTAGAATTTTTTAGTTCTTGTATTTTAGCTCCTAGATTCTCGAATTCGGATTTAATATTAGATTGTATCTTTTCAATGTATTGTTGAGATACCAAATCTATTTCCTGTTGAGAGTTGGTGATTTCGGAATTAATTTCATCTTCACCATGATGCCCATCAATTTTACTCGCTACCCGCTCTCCCACCATAATAATCTTATGTTCAAGTTGGTTTAATTCAGCACGGTAGATATTTCTAGCTCTTGTTTGAGAGGCTCTTAAAATAACAGCTTTTCGTCGCAATATCTCTAATAAATCACGAGTAGTTTTATCTCCGGTACTCAGAACATTGTAGGCTTGTTCTAGTAAATCAACTGCACGATGAAGGGGGGTTGTTAGTCTTGCAGAAAGATGATTTTTCTCAATTAAGGTTTGCAGAGAATTCAAAAAATTATCAAAATTAGATTCTTCTATCAAAAACAATTTTTCCTCTTCTTCCTGTTCATAATGAGCTTGCAAATAAGAATCAGCATCAATAAAACAAGTGTAAAAATCACTGGGATGATAGGGTTCAATCACTTTTAAAAGTGTACTAATGAGTATTTTATGTGTCCCTGATTCCCGGCTCATCTTGTTAACGACGAGAACCATTTGACCAACTCGCTGCATATCTTCAGCTAATCTTTTAAAAAAAGCGCCGCCTTGAGGATTAAACAGTTCATTAGGAACAACAAAAATCAATAAATCCGATTTAGAAATTTTATCTAGAGTTATTTGATCGTGATCTACTTTTCCAGCATAAATTCCCGGTGTATCAACTAATAATACCTCTCTCCAAGGGTACTCTGTCACTTTGTCTGTACAGATTTCAGCGCTAATTCTTACTGTAGGATCGCCAGTTAAGGCTTTAATGATAGTAGATTTACCTGCATTATATTGTCCAATTAAAGCAATAGTTAGTTGAGTTTGTTTTTGGTATTCACTCCAAAACTGCTCAAAATCTGAAACTAAATTTTTAATTTCAGTATCAGAAAAACCAGATAATACCTCTAATATTTCTCGAACACGGACTTCAACCTTTAATCCTTGCTGTCTGAATTTAAGATCTGACATAAAAGCTTGCTCCCAATTAACAAATTTCAACTTTCTTTTCGATGTAGATGAAGCTTAAGATTAAAAACTAAAATCCTTAACCATTTAGCTATTTTTATTTAATTCTTGCTTTATCTCGTCCTTTAGAGTTTTAATTTCAGAAATAGATTTGTTCAATTGTTTCAAAATATTTTGTAAGCCTTCTAGATACATAGTTAATTGGCTGACAACACTCTTTTGAAGATTTAATCCTATATTATCCTGTAACCATTGCTGATAAGTTCGAGTTGTTTGTTTCTCTCTTTTATCAATTTCTTTTATTAAATCCTCTTTGAGTTTTTCTCGTTTCTCATTAAATTCTCGTTTTTCTTGTTCGTTAATCCAGTCTCCTCCTAAACCTGTAGCAATAGCTAACCCTGTAACTGCTAATCCCACAATCGGATTGAGGAAAAAAGCCCCTGCTCCTACCGCCCCTAATACAACGCTAGCACGACGCATGAGTTTCCCAAGCTCCCAACTATTCATATTAGGAAGTAAATCTTCTAAATTGATTGAATCTAAATTATCTAAAAGAGATTTATTATCATAAAGATACTGTTGAGAAAATTCTTTGAGCTGTTCTTGTAAATCTAGTAGCAATTCATCCATTAAATTTTTCATTTGTTTTTCTATTTCTTTCGTTTTTAGTTTATGTTTCCATTGAATTGACGCTTCATTTTTTTCACAATAGTTATCAATAAAATAAGGTATCCACTCTTTGATTGGTGAGTAAATAGATTTAGATTTATATTCAATTTTTGATTTCCCTTCTTTAAGAAAATCTTTGATTAAGTTTTCTACTTCTTGTTTTTTGCTTCTCATTAAATCTGATTGTTTATGTAAAAATTTTTGAGTAGTTATCAATTGAGATTCAATGTTTACAATAAACTTTATATTTCCATCAAATAAAGTAGAGACTCGTCGCTGTTGACCATTATTTTTAATATCTTCAGCGATGAGATAATAAACTTCCTCAATTCGACTCAAGTTCCAAAGTTGGATTGAATAATCAGTATAACCAGCTTGAGTACTTAAAAATGCTGCCATTGCCTGAATGCAAATAATTTCAACATTATCTATTGCTAAATATTCTTTAACATGAGTACGAATATGATTTTCATGTTCTGCAACTCTTTGAGGAGCAAAGATTTTTTCAGGGCGTTGCAAAAAACGTTTTAATCTCTGTGGATTTTCCAGGTTATTTTTAACATTAAGAATAACGGCGAAATATTTATTGATTCTTTTTAGCTGTGCCATCATACTAAACTCACCAGGCTGAACAGAATCATCGCTGGCTAAGAACAAGATCATGTCACACTGATCGATGACTTCATTTACCTTTGCTGTGTCTTCTTCTCCCTGATAAGCTTCAATGCCTGGAGTATCAAGTAAACGTAATCCTTGCCAACGATACTCATGTATATCTCTAGTTGTTCTCTGTGCGCCTTTGCCAATTGTTCCACCATCTCCACGAGTTAGAGCTTCGCGAATGGTACTTTTGCCAGCTTTTGTTCTACCAAATAAAGCAATGGTGAAATCTTCTAGATGTTTTCTTTTAATTTCTAAAGAAGTGACTAATTCTTCAATTCCTTCTCCGGATATTTTTTCAATTTCAATAATGATATTCTTTAAGACAGACAGGAATTCAAAGTTGGAAGAATCTTTTCTAGTGTTTAAAATGGAAATATTATAACTAAGGTTAGCATTTAATTTTTTTAAAATTCGTTCGACTTGTTTGGCATAATCAATATTTTGATTGTAAGCTAGCTTTGCTGTTTGAGAACATTTTTGTAAAGTTGCTTTCAGTTCACATTCTGAACTTCTCTCTCTCGGTCTATTATCAGAATTTGCTTCTTCTGTAAGAATCTCAATTTGTGGTAAAAATAAAATATGATTTTGATTTAATTGCCATTCATTTTGCCAAACGTTATAAAGTGTTTTTGTTTCGTAATTCTTAGAAATCGAATTATACCTTCTAATTGTTTTATGAACATAGATTTTTATTTTTTTGATAAATCTTAGCTCTAAGCTGTCAATCTCATTCGCAATCAAGTTTGTTAGTGTTTCCTTGTCAGGGATTTCTGATGATACTAGCGTCAGCTTGAGACAATCATGGTTGATTGATGCTTTAGTGGTAATCCTGTGAGGTTGTAGTAACTGATCGAGGAGAGCAACAATTGCCTCTAAATTTCCCTGTTTGGCAAGTTCAAGAATATTTGATTGAGTCATAGAATTTCACTTTGTTGCGAAACATTCAGCACATCGGAAAACCATCTGAGGGATTACACTACTCCCTTAGTGTTCCCACTAACTCCGGATCTTTCAAACCTTGCAAAAAAATAGAGAGTCACCTTCGCGGCTCTCTCGATTATCAGGGTGCATCTACAAATCTCATTATTACGTTCGGGAACGAGGGGTAACACCCCCTATGTTGTAAAGAGTTGATGAAGGGTGAGTGTGTGATCGCCAATCCTGTTACACAAACGTCCCTTTCCGTTAAGCGTTTCAGGCTCTACAGCAGGAGAGTTCTGTTGCAATAACCAGCCTTATATTTACCGTTACAGAATCAAACTGGCACAAACCCTAATTGCTGGAAAATCGCTGGTTGAACATTCTAACTTAGGTATCATTAGTTAGAATGTTGGGGTCAGACCCCAACGAAACTATGAGCAGTTCACCCAGCTCCACGGAAGACCCCCAACTTACGAAAGTTAGAGAGTTGGATGGGGACTCATCCAACCGCTCTCGGAATAACCGCAAGTACAAAGAGGTTCGAGAGCGAGAGTACCTGTATGAGCATGAGGTAGACGCTATGCTCAAAGCTGCCAAGACAGTAGGGCGTCATGGTCACAGAGACGCTACGCTCATATTGCTAGCTTATCGGCATGGGTTGAGGGTAACCGAGTTAGTCAACCTGCGATGGCAACAAGTCAACCTGAAGACGGGACACATCCATATAAATAGGTTGAAAGGTTCCCGTCCCTCTGTACACCCCCTGAGTGGGGTGGAGTTGCGATCGCTCCGGCAGCTCATGAGAGACTACCCGGATTCACCCTTCCTATTTGTGAGTGAACGGGGTGGCCCCATGACTGCCGATGCCGCCAGGAAGATAATCGTCCGAGCCGGTGAATTAGCAGGGTTGCCCTTTCCGGTTCACCCCCACCAGTTAAGGCATGGATGCGGATACTACTTGGCAATGAAGGGGCATGATACTAGGGCGATCCAAGATTATTTGGGTCATGTGAATATCCATCACACAGTCAAATACACTGCACTATCTTCCAGCCGCTTCGAGGGATTCTGGGAGGATTAGGAAATAGAAGCTGTTTTCTTTCCGTATTTTGGAGTTCGTACTAGATTGTGCCATCAGCTTCACCCTCCAACTGGAGCGAGGGTAATGCAAAAAAAAACAGTGTTCCTGTAGAGCCGTCACAAAAATTCCGTGAATCTACCGTATTCGAGGTCAAGCCTCTTTTGTTACTTTTTATAGAGTGAACCACTGAGAACGGAGAAACAATGATTGTGTAACCAGGAAGGAAGGGACTTGCTAAGTATCTAAAAGTCAAAAAGTAATTCAAGGAATTCAGGCGATCACAGAATCTTTATACAACACGACTTCCGCTTCTCAAGAATTAGTGAAACCCCTAATTCTTGAGCTTGACTAGAGCTGTAATTCCTTTGAGCGAGATGACCGAGGTACTCCTCAGGCTAGTTTAGAACTGCACCTGACACAAAAGGGGGGATACGCTTTTGTTAAAAAAAACTGGGGAAAGGTGGGAGTTTGAAAGCGAGCTAGTTTTAGAAAACTTTGTAGGGTCAAACCTGAGAAGATTTTTTGGCTTAAGACCCTTAAAGCAACAACACCGCTCTAATGGCGAAGTTTGTGACATTCTAGCGGTAGATGCCGAGGACGCTCTGATTATTATCGAACTTAAAAATACTGAAGATCGATACATTGTCCAGCAATTGACTCGCTATTACCATAATTTGCTTGAGGAAAAGCCATTTCAGCCACAAGTCAATTACGAACACTCTGCCGGATTAGTGGCGATCGCACCAAGTTTTCATCGTCACAATCTAATTGATCGAATCTATAGTCAGTTAAACATTCACTTCTGGAGATTTGAGATTCTCCAGGTAGAACGTCAATTTTACTTATTACTGGAAGATATAGATACTTCAGAAACTTTGAAGTATGAAATCCCCTATCGAGAAGTAAATTACTCTCGGAGCCGGAGAAATATTCCTGCACCCCCAAAAGTGTTGCTCGATCATCTAGGCGGTTACGCTGAAGACGAACAGCAGTCTATCCTGAGTTTGCGGGAGCAATTACTAAGCTTTGATTCCAGGATGAAGGAAGAAACGACGGCTAAAACAATTCAATATGGTGCTGGCAAAACCAAGTTGTGTGCCGAGCTTTACTTTAATAAGAAGCAGTCCGAACTGGTACTATTTTTGTGGATACCACTGTGGCGGTACAGCAAAGAAGCAATCGGCAGACATAGAATCTGGACCGATTGGCATCAAGTCTTATATTTCGGTCACGTTCCAGACGGTTTAGGCAAAAGAATGCCTGTGCCTCATTGGAATTCAATTCCTAGAGAAAAGTGGCCTCATCAGTCGTCTTCAATGAGCGACTATGGAGCCGATAATTTTAGTGAAAGGCTAGCGACGAAGATCGGGTGTAAGGATACGTCGCTCTCGCTCGTATCAGTGCTTGACCTAGCTTTAGAGAAATGGCTTGCAAAGCTTAATAGATGAGTGCAATCAATAAGCTGTGGTTCATCGAACATTCCGGTAAACGTTCTTTTTACTGAAAGTCAATCGGGTGAGTAATATTTGCGATCGTCGAGATTGAATCGCCAACTTGTTCGCTCTTCCAGATACTGGTGACTGGTTATGCCGCGACGTTTTGCGTTGACTGCAACATTCTTTGACTCAATTCCGAAATGCTTGCACAACTGGTTTTGGCTCAGCCCCGTAGACAATTTTGTAGATAGGGTTGTAGACGACAAAGCTGGGGGATGTGTAGACGGATGTGTAGACGGCGTTGGCACCAAGTCTTTCATCATATTTTCAAATGCCTGAATCATCGCATCCGTTGATTTTTGCGACTTCAGGCGGCGAATTCCCCCAACTGCTTCTCCACCTCCTGTATACGCTCTTGTAAACGGCTCAGTATATCATTTTGATCAGAGAGCTTCGCCTCTACAATTTGCTCAAACCTTTTCTCAAGGCTGGGTATAAACGGAGGTGTAGATAGCTCTGTAGACGCTAGGAGAATTTCCTTGAGTAGGTGTTGCGCCACGAGATTGGGCGATTCACCTTTTTGTTGGGCGATCGCTTTTAGTGCCTCTAGTTGTGGGCCGGATAAGCGGAACTGGATTAATTCAGATGCCATGATGCACTTGTATACGTAGTGTATACAGATTACCTTTAAAGTTCCAGACTTCGTAACCAATTTTCGACAAACTCGGATCTAGAAAATCCTTTGGCTTCTGCTCCTTTCGCCAGCTTTTTCTTGGCTGTAGGAGTCAACATTAAGGAAATTCTTTCTTTTACTTCGTCATAGTAGAAGGGTTGACCTCTCTGACCTTTCTGCCCTAGGTAGCCTTCTTCGCGTTGATTCCTGGCTAAGCGTTCGTGCTCAGAAAGGATATCTGTTTTTTTCTTCTTTTTCTTGTTCATGCCCTGACTTATCTGCTTTTGGCTTAAGCGCATAAGTTAATTTTAGAGGACTGCTGGTTGCTGGGTCTCAAAAAGGCTACGTCTAGTATCTCTATAGTCCTGTTCATATAGCTTTAACTTATGCCCATGAGCTAGACACTCAACCCCGTTCTATAGCTATAGAACGTTTTTATAGAACACTGAATCCCTCTAATATTATTTGTGCTAAAGTTAGACTAACAGTTCAAAAACCCAAAAAATAAAAAAAATCCACACCGGAGCCAACAACAAATGGCTCTTTTTTTTATGGTCATTGAATACAAACAGCACTACGAATTAATGGAGGCACTGGAGCGGGAACCCCGCCTCCTGCCTGCACCTTGGCTGTGCAACTTTGACGATGGAGCCGTCTTTGCTGCCATGCTGGACAGGCTGGCACAACCATTTGCCGATGGCAGTGAGTCTCCTTTTAGTGGTAGAAATCCTTTATCAGGATACGGGCAATTAATGGGGGCAGAAATTCATCTGTTGCGCCTTTACGGGCATCAAATGAACTTAACTCCCGACAGGACTTGGGTTGATATTAAACCGTAAAATGCTCTATAATTATCAAAAGTAGGTCGTTTGCAGCGTATAGCTTTAGCTTATACACACAAGCTAACAAATCTACTAAAAAAGTTATTTTTTATAGAACACACCATGCCTACCCTCAGAAACGCTTTCGATGCTTACCTAAAACATCTAGATAAAACAGGGCAGAAAGCTGCAATTCCTCTTTTCCGCAGCGCCCTACTCCGATTTACGGTTCCAGGATGGGGCGGCCCCGATCCACAAGGTGCTCGGTCAACAGCTTCAGAAATAGAAGCAGCACTGAATTTTTTAGAGAAGCTAGATTCTAAAGAGATAGGAAAAGCTCTTATAATCCAGGAAAATGTTTTTAAAACAAAGGACGTTCCCAAGGGTCGAAAAAAGCAATGTCATTCCTACCTAAAAGCCTTTGTTAATTGGGCGACAGAAAATGGATTTACCTCTTCTGTTGAAGCGAAAGATCCCCTGGAAGGTTATAAATTTTATGGCTCCCGTAGAGCAAGAGCGGGCAAACCCAAAATGAAACTAGCTCCTCTTACTAACCGAGGAGTTAGATCGACGTATAGGCTGGGAAAAGTCAAAGGTGACTATATCAATGAAAGACTAAAAAAGCAATTGACTGATTTCGATTATTTTAGCCAAACTACCTTAAACTGTACTTCAGAAAAAACTCGATCTAATCATGAATATTATATGCTAGCGATTCTTGGCTGGATGCATAGAGAAAGAGGAATTTCCTTAGAAGAATTATCTTTTGAAACAATCATCCCCGTAGTACAAATTAATCCTGAAGCTAGCCAGTACTCCGACTATAACGAATACTGGAAAAAAAAGGAAAAGGCTCGACAAGAGGCTACGAAAAAAGCTGAAGAAACTCGAAAAAACATTATTTCATTCTTTGAATGGAGGAAACAAGAAAGCCATGATTTATCTTCAACATCAAAAGGTTTTATCTTGGATGCTTTAATTTGTGCTACAAAGTTTTTATACAACAATCAATCAGACAAGAAACAGTACCGACACTACGAAGATATTCCGGCAGTAAACATCTTACAAGTCAATTACAAGGCGATGAGAAAATGTAGTGACCCCCCACCACATTATTATGAACGGGCACTTCCTTGGCAAACAGTGGTAAAAGTTTTTGAAAAATTGAGAACAGAAAGCCATGTTACTCACACTTATTTTGAAAATGGGAAGAGAAAACAAAAAGACCCGCGCAGTCAAAAAGCAATAGCAGGAACTCTTCAAAGGTTTCTAATATTGTCTTTCCTTGTTTTAATTCCACCTGATAGACAGCGTACAATCAGAGAACTAGAATTAGGAAAAACGTTAAAACATGGATTTTTTTTAGGTGACGCTTTCACTTCAGTAGAAAAGATGGACGATCCATCTCAAGCTCGGTTTTATATTTGTTTTACAGAAAATGACTACAAGACGGGAAAAATATATAAAGACTGGAAGGGCGAATTGCCCAACCACAAATTTACAGACGGAAAAACGTGGTATCAGTATCTCGAAAGATGGCTTTATAAAGAACCAAAATCAACTCCAAGGGTACAGGAATGGACTTATGGAATGCGTAACTTTTTAGAGCCATCTCACAACAAAGTTTTTTCTGGTCGCATCAATAAAAAAGCAATTTCACGAGAAGGTTTTGCTAGCCTCGTCAAGACAATTTTTAATCGATTCACTCTAGTACCAGTAACTCCTCATACCCTCAGACATGTATACAATACATTCATCAGGGATATTGGAGCTACAGATGCCGAGAAAGAAAGTACAGCTAACTGGATGCACCAAAGTAAGGAAGTTGCCGACAGGAGATATTCCCACCAAAAACAGGCTCAAAAACTGCGTCCCGGAATGGATCTAATCACTAAAATAAATCAGAGTTTTCTTGAAGAGTACACAGATGATTTGTAGAAATGCAATCCTACAGAATTAATATCCTGCGATCGCAACTCGCCCTGCTCCAGCTCGCACTCGCCACGGATGACCTCACACCCCCAGTATCAGCAGCGGTGGCAGCCGAGGAGGGAATGAAGCAAGCAAGGAAGCACAGCTATCCCATCCCCCCGCTGGCGGAGACACTGGCAGAGGGCAAACCACTCACCAAAAATCAATTCAAGCAGCTCCAGGCATACTTCGAGAAGAACTCCTGGCAAGGGCCAGCCGAATTACTCTTCAACGAGGACGGAACAGAGCGCCAGGAGTCTCCTTCTCCCAGGCTAGTGGAATATCTATGCTGGGGGAGTGCCGGGGCAGAGGGGTGGAGTCGCGCTGCTAGCTGGAAGAAGAATTAACTTCACCAGCCAGTACTAATTCAAAAGGATAAGCTTTCTCTCCATTTTCTAAGGTGTAGAGTCCGTTGCGAGCGCACCACGCCAAAACCTTCCAGGCTTCATTCGATACCCGCTTCCGCGCATCGAGAATACGAACCAGCTGCCCCACGGCCTCGCCATTGTTCAAGTCATATGATGTGACAGTTTTAGCTGCCATTTCTGATATGGGACACACACACCCTTGACTCCCTTTGTCTGTCAGTTTTGCCGAAACGCCCACTGTTATTGGGGTAGAGCCACTGATAGACTGTACATCATTTTGAGGTGTCAGTTCACTGTCAGTTAGGGTGTCAGTTAAAGTGTCAGTTAAGTCTAACTGTTGTATATCAATGGTTTCGGAGTTTTGAACTGACACATTGTGTCGAGGTGGGGGGGGTGTCTCCTGGACGGTGTCAGTTACTTCTCTCAATCCTGAGCAATGTGACAGTTGGGAAGGATTAGCCAATCCATAAACCTTGCGCTTCCCTCCTAAATGGGATGGACGCTTGGTGATCAGATCACGATTGAAAAGCCTTCTAAGTGCCTGGTAGACGCTATCTTTGTTCGTGGCAGGAATACCCAGCGCTTGAGAGATCTCCTCCTGCTCAAAGCGGTGATGAGGCGATTTCTGGAGGAATTCCAGGATGCGATCGCCCAAAGATTTTGTCTGCCCGTCATCCCCACCACTGATTACTTCATAGCGTCCGGTCGCGCCTTGAAGGTGAACGAGAAACGGCTTCGTCTGTGCCCCGCGCACCTTGGGGAAACTTAATTTTCTAGAGCCATCAGAGACTTCCTCCATCAGACACACTACAGAGGCGGCAGCGGCGATCGCGCTTGACCCCCGTAGTTTTGCAACGCCTTGATTCTCCTTGGACTTACTCAAGTGATGAATTAAGATGCATCCGCAGTCGTAGGAGTTTGTAAGGGCTTCCAGGTCGTAGATGGTTGATTTAGCCTGTGAGCTGTTTTCGTCAAAGCTGGGGTCACGGTGGATCGAGCTAAAACTATCGATAATCACCAGGGTGGGACGGAGGTCGGCGATCGCTTCCTCTAGTACGTCCCACTGGCTCACATCCCAATTGAGAATGATGTCCCAATCTTCATTGTCCAGGGGGATGCCTCGATCAATAAGTTTGTCCTGGGTATAGCACGGGAGTTCATCGCCGGTTACTACCAAAGCCTTGCCTTTTCTCACGGGCTTCTCTCCCAGGAATTCCTCTCCCAGCAGGAGCGAACCAACAGCATCGTAGGCACAGGTGGTTTTGCCAGCTCCGGCATTGCCACCCAGCACAAATACCCCTCTGCCGGGGATGATGCCAGGAAATACCCAAGATATTGATTCGGTTTCTAATCGGAGAAAGTCTTTACCCTTAAGTCGCTTTGCTTTGGGGGTGATAGTGCTGGTTTTGAAGAGTCTGATTTGCTGTTCTGCATCCCGTCGCGACCATCCGGTGCGGCGGCAGAACTCGATCAACTTATCAGTGAATTTGTAGGGGTCGCGTTCCTGTGCGATCGCCTTCAACTCTAACCGCTTCCGCTCAGATGGATCGATTGGAGCCGTGCTAGGCAGCGCCAGCGATCGCTCAAGCTTTTCTCGAAGCGGTTTTAAATATTTATGTTCCCAGTTGTACTCGTTCACGCCAGCTTCCCGCCTGAGTTCCTCCAGAAGGATGCTAGCCTCTATTGAGTCAATTTGTGAATTAATTTGAGTTTCTAGGATTTGGGTAGCCTTCTCTACGGCTTCCCGTAGTGGTAGTTTCTGAGGGGATGCATTGCCATTGACAGTGCGATCTGTCAACGCCCGAAGATCGCCTCCATTACCACCGCTGCCACCAGTGCCGCGACGATTACCACTCTTGTTTCGCCCAGACAACTTCTCCTGATTCCTCAACCAAGCCTTTGCACAGTTCTCTAAAGCATCATCGGTAAGAGAAGAAGTTGGGTTATCCTTTAATGCAGACTTCCATATCGCCTCGGCTTCTTTAGTTGAGAGCGATGGGGTGCATCGGTAGCAGTAATCATGGAGCAAGTGGCGAGGGTCGTCGCTATACCGAATACCCAGATGGTTTAAGCGTTGTGCAGTACCGATGAGGTTTCGAGCCAATTTTGCACCGCTGTTGTTTCTCGACCCCTGACTAGCACCCTGGTCGAGCAGCGCTCGGTCATCTTTGGTTAGAAACTGATAAAGTGGTACATCGTCGGAGATTGAAGGCTGATAATTGATAGCCGATTGTTCTGGCTGTTGACGGCGGGGGATTGCTGCCCTCAACTCTTCATAGGTGTAAATCTTGTCTGAGTGGTGAATAATATCGCATCGCACTGGCTCGCATCCTGGCTTAATATGCCATGCCCCCGCTAAACGCAGAACCCTAGAAGGATTTTTCAGTTTTTGATCTGACTGAGTGTAAGCGAGCAGATCTTCTTGTAATTCAGTCCACTGCTCTTTAGTTAGGTCGGCTCGCCAGTAGTTATGAACTGACTTACGAGTACCCACTTGCATAGACGGTTCTGGTAGATTTAGGCTCTGCCATGCGAAAACCTGATCTTCGATTGGGCGATCGTCCCATTCGCAAAATAAGGCACGTCCCTGCTGAACATCCTTGTCACTGTGACCACCGCCGTTGATCACGAAGTAAACACCATATCCTTCGTTTTGATGTCGCTCAACTTCCTCCCAGTTCAACTTATTGGTTTTTTTCGCCGCCATTGGGGTGCCGTGTCGGGGGTCGCCATCTGGCACAAAGAAGCGCATATACACATTGTCTCCGGGTTTATATCCCAGTAGTTCTAGCTGGTTTCTTGCCTGAGAGCGATCAATAGTGAGAGTGAGGCAATGGCTACTCTCTATCACGGAGTTCCGTGAGTGATCACTCGGAACCAAACCTCCTGTCACGGAACTCCGTGACGGTGATTCATTGGATTCAGTGCGATCGCTCTTTACAACTAAAGATTGAGTAGAAATTTGTTCCGTTGCTGTAGTCATTAGATGCCTCCGGTTGGTTGATGGGAGGAGGCTGCAAGTTTTGTGACAATGATTTCAGCTTAGGAAATAAATGTTACAATACGTATAAGCTTTATTAGCTGAAATCAAGCCTAGCCCTAGTTAGGCTAGAACGTCCTTGCGCCTCCTTGAGGTGTGGGGTGCCAGAGCATGTAATCGGCCAAGATAGACGATGCACTGGCTATTCGTACTTAGTTGATTTTAAATGCAAAAGCCCTGATGGATCAGTCTGTCGGGGTTTTTGCGTTTTATTCTCTCACCTCCCGCTGCAAGTAGAGCCTTTCATGGTGCCACCCCCAATAGACGCTCAGCTCATCACCCAACTCAATTAAGGGTTGGCGTAGCTGCCAGACTGTGCTGGCAACGAGAGAATTGCAACAGCGAGCAATAACACCTACCTCAGATATCTCCAGATTGGGGAAGTAACGGCACCCATATCGCCGTGCGATTGCATGACCCACCTGAGCGAGCCAAGACGTGATCGCTTCGTCTCGTTGTGTAATCATTCCTCACCCCTTTTCTTCCCCCTACCTTTGCCCCCAGTGGCGCGAGAGGTAGGGGGTTCGTTCTCTTCAAGCCATCCTTCAATAAGCTCGGTCACTACATCGCTCATGCTCCTCTCCCTAGCAGTACAGGCAAGCTTGAACTTTAGCTTCAAGTCCTTATCAACATAGGTACTCAGTTCGGTCATATTTGGCGGCAACTTCGCCATTTCTTGATTAATCTCTCGCATATACTCTCATGTTCGTATACTACCTTTATAGCTCTACCGCTAAACTCAATTGCGCGTTTACGAGTAGTAGTGTTACTCTAACAGACATAGACGCAGAAAGGACAGAGGGAAGCGTAAAACGCGCACAAGCGGTTACCAGCACTAACAAGGTTGCGACCCCGCCCAAAACGCCTTAATTGCAGAAACTAGAAGGCATCTAGCCAATTTGAACCATGAAAACTCAGGAACAACCAGAGACGCTGAACGGACAGGCGTATCCTTCAGGTTACGGATATATGTATCCTCAAAATTCCCAGATACGTCCATGCGTGGTCTTTGACGGTGGAAACCGCTTCATCAAGTGGATTGACCCAGAAAACCAGGTCAAAATCATTCCTTCATGCATCAAGGAAGTGTCCGAATACCAATGGAAGCGGTTACGTCCCGACCCAGAAACGGTGCTTTTAGAGGTTGACGACAAGCGTTACGCCATTGGCAAGCTGGCCCAGGATTTAGGGGGTGAACCCACCTTCCAGAAGGACAAGTGCGAACTGGCGGAGATTCTCGCCCTAGTCGCAATCGAGCCGAATCCAGGTTCCAACAATGTCCACGTCTCGAAATTTGCGATCGCTCTACCGAACAGTCTCAACGATGAAGACGTGGCAGCAGTGAAGCGGCTGGAGAACTACCCACTGACTAAAGAATTCAAGCGCAATGGGCAGCACATCTGCTACACCGTTGCCAATGTCGAGCCTTTAGATGAGACTTTACCCGCGTTTCTCTACGGTCAAAGTCAAGGGTTCTTCAGCTTCCCAGAGGTGAAGAACGCCATCTGGGATATCGGGGGTGGAACTGCGATCGCTCGAATTTACCTTCCTAATGGCACCCTGATTCACGATGCAGAGGTGATTTTACCGGGAACCAAAGCATTAGCCCAGCAGGTAGCCGTGGAGATGAAAGAGGTGTTTAACCTCGATTTCAGCCCCAACCTGGCAGACATCATGGATGCCATTCAAAAAGGTGATTGTGTCTACGGAACCGACCGCCTCGACTTCTCTGGCATTTATCAAAACGCTTGCGAGAAGTGGGTGGAGGCCGCACGGGCAGAAATTCGCTCCAAGTGGACACAGCATTTACCCCAGTTAGGTGAAGTTCTGGTGGTGGGTGGCAGTGCCAACCTGGCTGCACCCATTTGTGAAGCATCAGGCGATCGCTTCCGGATTGCACCCGAACCCCAACTATTCAACATCATTGCAATGGCTCATATATCAGGAGGATTCAATGGCTAATCAGACTCGAATTGTGCTGGATGCTGATGACCGACCGAAGGCAGAACAAATCCTAGAAGCTACGGGAATCAAGACATTCAGTCAACTGTTCAGCATCTTTCTCATCAACTATGGCGACCACTTGGTAAACGCACTCAAGATGGCACCGGTAGCACCGCCTCCACCAGTTGTGATGCCAACACAACCAAAGCAATTGCCAACTCTTCAGCCACAGGCGGTACATCCTAAGCAGTTTAGTCCCATGGGTGGAATCTAGGAGGATAAATCAATGAGCGATGTCCCTTCAGGCGTATCAACCGTAAACAAACCAAGTAAAGAAACTCAGCAATATCTTCAACAATTCTTTGAGAAAGACGCGGCAACCATCCAAGCTTGGTTTGAAGCGGCTTGCCTTGCTCATCCCAATCCACCGTTTGGGTACGAGGGATTAAAAAATAATCCAGGATTCTTAATCGTCACCCTCGGAGCGCTTCAAAGCTTTTTAGAAGCGGGTAAAACCATTGAAGATTACATTGCTGCTCAAAGGACGACAAAAGCCAGTGCTGACAGTTTGGACGGCTCCAGCACTGACTCCGACCCAACGACCTAAACAAATCGAAAGGACATTAACTAATCATGGCATTTAGTACATCCGCCAAACCACTCCCGTTTTACGCAGATGGGGAGACACCGTTAGAGACTCTGGTGGACAAATTTGGCTCACGGCTTGAGCATCTTGATCGATACAGTAAATTCATCCTGCTAGCCAGCATTGCCATCACAGCAGCAGTAGATGATGACACGCTTGGATTGCCGGATGCTTACGACTGCATTGAGCAGGGCTTCCTGGATTCGATAATTAACACGGATTTGATGGCGATGCTGCCCCAACTCAACACTCTCGCAGCCGATAATCTGCTGGGACTGTGTGAAGCCCTGATCAGCCAGCTTCGCTATACACGGGAGGTGCAGTAATGGCACAAAAACTAAGCTTTTACTGCGAACTCCCGACTATTTTCGAGTTGATGGAACGGTACGGCGAACGACTCGAAGACATGGACTTCAATAGCTTACTCACCTTCCGGGCAGTGGTTGACCTTTTTGTCCTCTACTACTCACGAGAAATAGCCGGAAGTGTTGAAAAAAACTTTGATTTAGCGGTTGAGAACTGCTACCCCGACTGGGGGCTTGAAGATGAGGAAGCTTACACTCTTTGCCGTGCTTTTTGTCTTGAAAAAGTCGATGGAAACTACACGGCAATTCACTCGCTCAATCCTGTACTAAAAGGGCTGGCTGACGTAGTTCATTGCCATCCCGATTACTAACTGGAATAGTTCATACCCCTGGTGCTTATCCAGGGGTGAGGAGGTTTTATTTATGCGTATGTCAGGACGCTACGCACCAGGTTTATACGCCGGAGTCACGGGCATTTTGGCAATAGTTGCAATCAATGCATTTACCATCCCAGATTCTCTTAGTCAAGCCAAGGAACGCAACCGCATTACAGCAGATGCACAACTCGAACAGACAAAGGTTGAAGCCGCCAAGAAGGTTGCACAAGCTTATTCTGACAATGCGATCGCTTCTTTCGACCAGCTCATTATCGACGGTTACACCTTAAATAATAAGCCGCCGTCATTGAATTGGAATCTGATAGACCCGTTCAAAAAAACATTCATTTTCGACCAGCACAAGCAGTGTGCAGGTTACGCACTACAGGGAAAATTCTACTTCACTAAATACTACCAAGGAGTTTGCAGCAATGAGTAAGTTTTCAGGTAATACCACAACCAATGAAGCCTTAAACGAGAACGGTTCTCAACCCAAAGAAAGCAACGACTTCTACGAGATTGTCGGTCGGATCATTTCAATGGGGGTAAAGATTATTGGTGTTGTTCCTTACGCAATTGCCACCGTACTAGATAACTTTATTGGTCAGGAAAAACCAGGGATTAAAGTATTAGGAGGCATTCTCTTAATCGGTGGCGTCGTCATGTCGGCTGATGCCTTCTTTCAAATGTTTGGCGGTCAACCCCTCTTTCCTTTCTTTGAGCCTCCAAAGGCATGGATCGGAAGTGGGTGGTGGTGGATATGGACTAAAGCCAATTTCTGGGCGGCAGTGGTCGTTTCAGTTGCTGTAATGTGGGTGGAATCTTACGCTATTCGGGGTAAGAATTTAGATAAAGCCAAAACCGATTACGAACAAGTTAAACACCATACCGTCCCGGAAAAAAATCAAGGCTCTGTCGATTTGGTTGAGGTGCGACGCCAAGAGTATAAACGTGCAGGAATGAACGAAAGGTCAGTCCTAGGATTGTTCATTTTGTTCGTTGTCATGATGGACATTTGCTCCGCCTTTGTATCTCGTAACCCTTTAGGTCAACCCCCATTAATTTTATTAGGAATGGTTGCTTACAACGCTTGCACCCTATTAGCAGGCGAGGTGGGTTACGCTTTGTGGCGACGTGCTAACGGCGAAAATTAAAACCCATTAACACAAAAGTTAGCGCCCAAACCTTGTACAAGGCGAGGGCGCTTTTAACTGAAAGGAGGCATGAATTTATGACTTACGATAACACCTTACCCCCCGATTTTAATCCCCAAGAATTTGCCCCGCTGTCATTACTTGAACGTGGAGACGTAGACGTTTGGGTGAGGCGTAGAGGGGCGATACTTTTAGATAAAAGTAAAGACGTAGCGAAAGACTGCGAGGCGTCAAAGTTAGCGTCTGCTCTCACAATAGGAGCATCTGTGGTGATGTCCAGTAACCCTCTAGCGTGGCTACCTTTAACCATCGGAGCTTTGGGTTACGTTTACACTATTTTTCAAGAATTTCAAGATACGGGTAGTATCAGACTGATCCCAATGTACCGGGGAAAGCTAGGGGATATTCTTAGCATTATGGAAGGAGGGCAGGCGGCACAACGGCACCCCCTGGAAGATCAGATTGAGTACCTTAGCGAAGCGGAAAAGGATGAAGTGCTACTTGTCAACTACCGTTTTGGTGAAATTGCATCTATCCTTAACTCTGCCCCGCCTAAGGTTCGCTTTGACCTCTACCGTCACTTGTGCGGACAGTTCCACGCCAGACGAGACATAATCACTGCGGATGAAGCGAAGCATTACATCACTAACGCCGTGAGTGAAGCGCGACGGGTGATGCCTCCTATTCAGGAGCAGCCAGCTATAGGACAGAACCCACAGCTTAATGCTCACGAGGCGAAATCAGAAACCGTTAGCGAGAGCGTTGGGCTGCAAGCAGCAGCGAGCACACCCCCAGCTTCACCCGCGCCAACCACTACACCCAGTTCCACCAAGTGGATTGACAACTTTATTCGCCAAACTGCCTTGATTTGGGGGAATCAAGGCAGTGGTAAAAGCTGGATGGCACGGTACATTGCCAAACGAAAAAAGGATGAGGGGTACAGGGTTGTTGTGCTAGACCCAGACAGCAACCGGGCAGAGTGGGAGGGTGTCGAATCATACCATGATTTTGAGGAGATAGCCGAGTTTCTAGCCTGGTACGTAGAGGAATTGAAGGCACGGTATAAAGCCTTCAACGCCTCAACCATGACCGAGGACGCATGGAGAGCCAAACTTTGGGCTGATGGAAAGGCTCTAGCGCTCATCTGTGAAGAGGTTACAACCTACGCCGACTTGATTGAGGACAAGGAACTCCTCACCCAATTCTTCAGATTAGGGCTGACCAAGAGCCGTAAACAGGAGATGCCTCTAACTTTTGTTTCACACAACAACAATCAGACAGCACTCGGAGGTATCAAAGGGCTAGCCAACCTGATTGATAAGATGCTCCAGCTTGAGTTACAGACTAGCATCGACCCTGAAACATTACAGCCGGTTGCCAGCGGCAAGGGCACAGTGAAGCTGGATGGCTCCAATCAATGGGTGCCTGTTGTTCTGCCCAAGCTGGAACAAAAGATTACAAATTTTGGCGAGGCTCAGGCTGAATCCGTTGAACGTTCAATCAACATTCCTGAACGTTCAGAAAAGCCTAGTCACGTTGCTGAACCCGACGATGTTGAACGCCTGAACGCACTGATAAGTAAGCCGAAGAGTGATTCTGAACCTCCTGAACCCCTGAACCTTGAACCCCTGAACCTTGACCCGTTCAGCCCTGAGATTACGCCTCAAGAGCGTGGCTCGGTTGTGTCGTTCAGACGTTCTGGGCGTTCAAAAGAGGAAACTGTTTTTCTGGTTTGGGGGGCAAAGAAGGGAGGTAGTAAAGCCTACCTTGCTGCCAAGGAAAAGCTTGACCGCATCATCAAAGAGTCGGGATGCGATGGCTGATGCGTGGGTTCATTTCACTTCAGTGAAACGAAATTAGACCTCTTAGAAAATCTCTCTAAGAGGTCTTGTCATTCCTATATGAACTTTGTTAGATTGGAAGGTTTGAATATGTCCTGTAAAGAAATCTTTACAAAATCGATTCAACTGTGTATAAGTACATAGACGACAAGCATTTTTAGGTTTAGCATAATAGGGTAAACCTAAGTAAGAAACAAAATGAATAGTGAAATCGAGGCATGGCTACCATTGTCGCTGCTAGTCATGCTCGTTATAGGGGCTGTAACGGGTATACCCCATTTAGAACAGCCTGATTTAGTGGAATCTATCGTTTTACTCGTTTTGTACTTACTCAAGTAACGATTGATTCTTAAGCATCGAGGTACTCTTGCCAAAGGGTATCTCGATTTTTGTTAATGCTATATGTATGGGACATATAGTATTGACATTTCAATAATAGACCAGTTTTTGACAACTGACACCAATTTGGTGTAACTTTCGTGACGGTTAGGTGTCACCTTGGTGACACACCCCAACTAGTGCTGCTCGTGCAAGGATTGCAGATTCTCACGGATAGTCACTGTGTTGGGATGATTGGCTCCTAGTTGTCGTTCAGCAATTGCTAAGGCTTGGAGATACAACGGCTCGGCTTCGGCGTACCTTCCTTGAGAATAGTACAGTAAAGCCAGATGGTTCAGGCAGGTGGCGACATCGGGATGCTCACTACCCAGCAGGCGTTTTCTCAACTCTAAAGCTTGCTGTAACAACGGCTCGGCTTCGGCGTACCTTCCTTGAGAATAGTAGAGTCCTGCCAGATTGTTCAGGCTTTGTGCGACCGAAGGATGCTCATCTCCCAGCAGGCGTTTTCTCATCTCTAAGGCTTGCAGATACAACGGCTTGGCTTCGGCGTACCTTCCTTGAGAATTGTAGAGATTAGCTAGATGGTTCAGGCTGGTGGCAACATCGGGATGCTCTTCTCTCAGCAGGCGTTTGCTCAACTCATATGCTTGCAGAAACAAAGGCTCGGCTTCGGCGTACCTTTCTTGAGAATAGTAGAGTGCTGCAAGATGGTTCAGGCTTTGTGCGACCGAAGGATGCTCATCTCCCAGCAGGCGTTTTCTCAACTCTAAAGCTTGCAGATACAACGGCTCGGCTTCGGCGTCCCTGCCTTGAGAATTGTAGAGTCCTGCCAGATTGTTCAGGCAGGTGGCGACAAAGGGATGCTCAAGACCCAGCAGACGTTTCCACAGTTCTAAAGCTTGCTGTAACAACGGCTCGGCTTCAGCGTATCTTCCTTGAGAATAGTAGAGTCCTGCCAGATTGTTCAGGCAGGTGGCGACATCGGGATGCTCAAGACCCAGCAGGCGCTTTGTCAACTCTAGAGCTTGCAGATACAACGGCTCGGCTTCGGCGTACCTGCCTTGAGATGAGTAGAGATAAGCCAGATTGTTCAGGCTGGTGGCGACAGAGAGATGCTCCTCTCCTAAACGCTCTCTCGTCGCTAACACGCATTGCTCCCACCAGGGTAAGGCTTGTTCGTAGGCTCCTTGACCCTCGTAGAACCGACCTAAACCAACAAAGGGCCAGATTACATCCTCATCACTTAACCAATCCTGCTGAATGGTTGCAGCTTCTGCCAAGTGAGGAATGGCGGGAGCTACTTTGAGGATTTGTGGCAGAGTTGGTGTATCAGGAATATCTTGTGCTACTTCTACCAGCGCTTGACAAAAGCCGTGCTTCAATTCTTCTACGGTGGTTAACTCTTCCAGCTTTGCACGCAGCAAGTCTCGAATGACTTCATGGAGTTGATAGGTACCTTCATCCAAGCACTGGAGGAGGTAGCGTTGAACTAAGGTAGAGCGCTTTTTCTCTAAGTCAAATTCTAAGTGGCTAGCACTCCCCGCCGCTGCTACTAATGACCAGCGAATAGGAGCTAAGGCAAACAAACTGAGGAGACAAGCTAAGGTTTGAGCGTCGGCATCTAAGGACTCCCAATTCAATTCAAACGCGGCGGCTGTTCCTGACTCGCCAGCCTGCGCTTGCTTTTCCTGTAGACGTGATAGGAGTTCTTCTAACATGAGACTCTCCTTAGCGCTGGGTTGTACGCTCTTGCTAACCCTGCAAATGTCTCTAACGCCAAAGGTACGCATTGCAGTGTTTCACAGATGTCCTGAGCAGACTTTAACTCCTGTTTAA
The DNA here is from genome assembly GCA_036704025.1 of Stenomitos sp. GTDB lineage: Bacteria > Cyanobacteriota > Cyanobacteriia > Cyanobacteriales > Coleofasciculaceae > Allocoleopsis. The sequence continues at coordinate 2,122 of DATNQL010000291.1, read as the reverse complement.
CCTGCTCATTCCCCAGCAACTTTGCTAATAACTCTAGCGCGGCATCGAGTGGCAATCCTCCCAAAGGGAGTGCTGGTAACGGCAAATCTAACCTTCGAGTAGTGATTAATACCTTAAACCGAGGCCCAAATGACGGCAGGTAAGGTTGGATTTGCTGGAAGTCTTTGACATCATCGAACACCAATAATACACTGCCCTTTTGCCAGTTCCGCCAACAATAGAGGAGTTGACTCTCAAGACTTAATTCTTTAGGGCAATTAAAGTTGGGAAAGTTTACGACTCCAAACTCTACTAATTGCGTTGCCAACTCGGTTCCTTGAGGGTTTAACCAGCAACATCCACCTGGATAATCTTCCAAATATCGCCACGAATATTGAGCCGCCAGTTCTGTTTTTCCCACTCCACCTTGACCCGTTACGTCGGTAATTGCCACCACTGGATTGTTCTGTAAGAGCTGGTGTAAGTGTTCTAATTTATCGTCTCGACCAACAAATTTACGAGCTGTACTATTGCGAATATTGTGAGGTATCTCGAATGGGTTTGGGTGATAAATATCAGTATCGCCATCCCAACTTCGACGGTAAAAATAAGTGGGTAATTGCTTTTTATCTAATGCGGAAAATCGCTGTTTAACGTTCTGGGAAATTGCCTCCATATCAGGAGGCCATCTGCCATTAAATTCTTCAGTTAACGCTTCCCTCACAGCTTGCGAGAAGTACCCTGTTTGTCCCTCAGCGCTAACCTTCGCTTGCTCTCCCTCTCTGGTAGCCAATAAAACGAACTGCTGACTTTCTTTTCTAGGCTGCCCGCTAGGAAAAGTTTTCCCCCCTAAATTCGTGGGGCGTCCTTTTGATTCCAAAATATAATTAGCGCAAGCATCAATGATGCAAATATGATGTTTAATTAAGAATGCCTCTGAACTTAAATAAACGAGCAACGAATCCAAATCTAGATTCTGCCAATTCCGTTTTGTGGCATCCGCACACAGAAGTCGGCGGTTTCGTTCTGAGGTAATCAAGCCATGTCCCGCCCAAAATAGATACAGTAAATCCCCTTTTTTGTCGGACAACCAATCCGTAATCAGGGCAGAAATCTGTTGTTCAGTTGCCTCTGCTCTCGCTAGCTCAGGATGCTCAACGTTCTCCAACGACGACAAGCACAGCCGGATATTTTCTTTAGGTACCCCACAATCCAAAAGCCACTGAGCAAACTGAATCGCATCATGGGCTGGGCCACCGCCTTTGACGTTCCAAGAATTCTCTTGGTAACTCTCAATCCCGATAACTAACCCATAGGTTCGCTCTTTTTGGGCACTCAATTCAATCATGGCAACCTGGGGATAATCGCCTTCTACATTGCCTCATTCGTCCAGTACGCATCATACGGTCTGGGCAAGGGGTGTTCACTATCCACCAATACATCCTGCAATTGCTTGGGGAAAACATTGGCTCCAATATAACTGAGGAAGTCCCGCAAGTCGTAGATGTTCAACCAGCTGGGAAAATGGTCGGGTAGGGGTTCACCATATTCTAAGCTGTAGAGGGTGTTAATCCCCTATAAAGAAGAAGCGCCTCATAGAAGCCATTGCCTTTATGAACCAAGGCTTACGCTGCTCACGTAGGGCTTGCAAATTCTCACAGAAAGTAATTGTGCGGGGATGATTAGCTCCTAGTTGTCGTTGAGCAATTTCCAAAGCTTGCAGATACAAAGGCTCGGCTTCGGCGTACCTGCCTTGAGAATAGTAGAGATTAGCCAGATTGTTTAGGCTTAAGGCGACAGAGCGATGCTCCTCTCCCAGCAGGCGTTTTCTCATCTCTACGGTTTGGAGATACAAAGGCTCGGCTTCGGCGTACCTGCCTTGAGAATAGTAGAGATTAGCCAGATTGTTCAAGCTTTGGGCAACATCGGGATGCTCTTGTCCCAGCAAGCGTTTTCTCAACTCTAACGCTTGCAGATATAATGGCTCGGCTTCGGCGTACCTGCCTTGAGAATCGTAGAGATAAGCCAGATTGTTCAGGCTACTAGCGACATCGGGATGCTCTTGTCCCAGCAGGCGTTTTTTCATCTCTAACGCTTGCAGATATAATGGCTCGGCTTCGGCGTACCTGCCTTGAGAATAGTA
>DATNQL010000290.1:0-8357 GCA_036704025.1 Stenomitos sp. | reverse complement strand
CGGTAAATTAACACGCGGTCGGCTTTTAAGGCTTGTTTTACCTGTCGCACCGTAGTACTGAAGATATCTTCCAAGTTGAGCGATCGCAAAATTTGCTTGGTCATCTCCGCAAAGGCGCGAGCTCGTTTGGCTTCGGCTTCTTGTTGTTGACGCTGCTCAAGAACGGCAATCTCCGCCGCCTCTGCCAGTAATCGAGCGCGTTCGGCTTCCGCTTCTTTCTGTTTTCGTAAGGTTTCCTGCTGTTGGAGGAGCATCGCTTGGTCTAACGCCACCCCTACCTGGTTCGCGACTTGCTTAAAGAAATCGATTTCGATCTCCTTCCAGGCTCTTGTTGTTGAACACTGATGGGCAATCAGCAAGCCATGAAGCTGTCGATCCACAATCACGGGCACAATCAGATTCGCTTTAACCGATAAGGTTTCCAGTTGCCTTAAGTGACAATCCGTCAATTCCGCCTTGGAAATATCTTCGTTCGCTTTGACTCGACCTTTCTCGTAAAGGATGACATACCGATTCTCAAAACAGGGGTTAGCCATTTGCAGCCCCAAAGCACTAGGCCAACCTCTTACCACGGATTCAGCAACAATGGTACCCTGCCCTTCTGAATCAAAACGATAAACGACTACGCGATCGGCTTGCAGGGCGGCGCGAGTCTCCACTACAGCGGTGTTGAAAATATAATCCGTATCCAGGGATTCCCGAATGTTGGAGGTGATGTCATTCAACAACCGTGCCCGTTCAGCTTCCGCTTCTTGCTGTTTGCGGAGATTTTCTTCCTTCTTGAGGAGGATTTCTTGGTTCAGGGCAAAACCCATCTGAGTGGCGACTTGTTTTAAGAAATCAATTTCGGTTTCCTTCCAGGTTCGAGAGCCAGAACACTGGTGGGTAATCAGCAAACCATGAAGCTGTCGGTCTGCAATAATTGGTACGACTAAGTTCGCCTTAACGGAAAAGGTTTCTAATTGTCGGATATGGCAATCGGATAAACCAGCGTTGTAAATATCATTAGTGGCTCGAATCCGGCCTTTCTGATAAGGAATGACATATCGATCTTTAAAACAGGTGTCATTAATTTGAGCACCGAGAGAAGGAGGCCAACCCCGACCCACAGATTCAGCAATCATCGTACCACTCCAGTCTGGATTGAAGCGATAGACAATGACGCGATCGGCTTTTAGGGCGGCACGGACTTCTGACACCACTGTCGTGAACATGTCTTGGGTGTCGAAGGCTTCTCGAATGCTGGAGGAAATGGAATTCAAGAGCAGTTCTTGCTTCACCTCAGCCGCTTGTTGGCTAAATTGAAGCTGAAGTTGGTCTGCGAGTTGGTTAATATGAGTGCCTAAGGTGGATAATTCGTCTTCGCCTTGTACCTTGAGATAAGTACTGAGTTCTCCCCGACCCAATTTTTCCACGGCATCGGTGGCGGCACTGATTTCACGAGAAGCTCGGTGGGAAAGGAAAGCCGCGATTCCACCCACTATTAATACGGTTCCCCCAGTCCCTAGCATCAGAGTTAGCAACAGTTGTGCCTTCAGCTCTGACATCGTGGTGGTGGGGCTTTGACCCGTTTGGGCAACCTGTGTGGTAATTGCTTGATTGGTGAGGTAGTAGCTGGTTGCTCCAATTCCTAGGACGGGGAGTGTGCCAAATGCGATCGCCAATAGGGTGGCTTTGGTACTCAAGCGCAATTGTCGCCACCAAGGAGGACTCGATTCCTGAGGAAATTGGCTAGACGCCATGCTAAACGGCGGGTGCTTCAGCGTATTCGTCCACCCTTGGGGCACAGAGAGTTGCCCTAACTGGGAGTGACTTCCCTGACTCGCGCTTGGGGGATGACTGAGACGGCTGGAAGACTCGTTCTCCAGTTGAGCTAACGCCGTGCGAGCCAAGTCAGCCGTTGCCGAATCATCCGCCAGCCTGAGCGCTTCTCGCAATTCCGCTCTAGCTTTGTCCAAATCGCCAGCTTCACGAGAGGCAGCACCGAGCCAAATACGAATTTTTGCATCTTGAGGCTGCTGAGTTACTAAGTCTGAAAACGGTTGTATCGCCGCTTCATACTCTCCTGGCGCGTTGGTTTTGGCTAGAGCTTGATCGAGTTGATTTTTCATGAGAGAAGGTCACTACCTTAGGTAAGACGTAGACATCAGTCAGATTGCAGCGATGAGAACACCCTGGCTAAGTCCTGTTTGGGATGAAGGATTCCCACGGGATTCGTTAACAGGCGCAGGCATGGGCAGCTTTTGAAACGTTTGGCTCACTTCAAAAGCTCTGTCTGTTATGACATTCAGCACCCGACACTATGGCGTCACACGATTTGGCAGAACACCTGAATCAAAAACTTTGGCTTGTGGAGCAGCAGTTAAGAAATAACTTGAGTAGTGTGGAGATGCCCAAAAAAATGACTGCTGTCGCTACTATTTTTATGTAAAATTACTCAATTCCGTGAAATTAAGTGTAACATTTAAGGCTTGGATGTTCAGTGTGATGGCTGAGTTCAATGTAAAGCTGTGTTAAAGATTTTACAAATGACAGCTAAGTTGTATCCTATCTTAATGGTGAACTCCGCAATAGCGGTGTGCCTCAGCCGTATTGCCGAATCTTGCTCCGCATAATGACTGAATGTGGGGAGATGGGGAGTGAGTTTCAGTGGAGTGCCCAAGCTAAGAAACGCTCAGTATAGTAGAGGGCTAGCTGATTACTAGGGCCGTGAAAGATGGCGTCGAAGGCATGTTCTGCCCAAGGAATTTCCAGCAGGAGCGCCTTACTGTTGGCGGCTAGCAGACGTTTGTGCATATTTTGGGCAAAGCGGACTTGGACAATATGATCGCGACTCCCATGTACGAGTAGGGTTGGTGGGAGTGGGCGTGTCACATAAGTGACGGGTGACGCTTGAACGTATTTTTCAGGTTGTTCATCCGGTGAACCTCCTAAAAAGGCTTCGAGTACGGCACGCACATTTAATGGATCGGGTTTGGGTGGATTTTTGTATCCGTTAGTCAGGTTGAATGGCCCATAGTAGCTCACAACGGCCCGGACGGGTAAGGCATCGGGTTGATAAGCGGCTAACATCGCCAAATGTCCCCCGGCGGAACGTCCGAGTAAGGCGATGCGGGTGATATCGGTTTCATACTCCGTGGCGTGCTGTTGGATGAAGGTGAGTGCAGCACGGACATCATCGAGTTGAGCAGGAAACTGGTAACGGGGTGCATGACGATAGGCGATCGCAAAAACAGTATAGCCTCGATGTGCCATGTAACGGCTGAAGTCATCATGATGGGAGGTGCTACCGCTTTGCCAACCCCCGCCATAAATGATCACAATGGCAGGATATTGTCCGACTTGGGGAGGACGGTAGAGATCCAGATTCAACGGTACGCCATCGGGGGCGGCAAAGGGGATATCCGGGGTGTAGCGTACCGACATCTGAGGAATACCTCGGAACGCATCCGCCAGGATAAAAGGATGAGAGCGCAACTGAATTTGCACCGACGAGGGAATCTGCTGTTCATAGTTTGCACCTAAGGTATCGCGCATCACCCCTGACATCTGCTTCTGAGTGGCAGGTAGCTGTACCAAAGGCAAAAGACTTAAGAACAGTCCGAGCAAACTAGCGCCCAAAGTCCAGCGTTGCAACCAACTTTCGTGTCCTCCCAGCCATGACACTCCCAATGCCAGCACATTAAGTCCCACTAACCAAGGACTGAGTTCGGGTACCCCCACTCCCAAGGGAAGCAGAGACATAGTGGGAGCTGGGAGCACAATCCAGCTACTTAAGAACAGACTCATGCTACTTAGCAGCAGTGCCAGCCAGGGTAATACAGCCCTCATGGGATAAAACATAGATGATTTCGTAATGAGCAATCAAATATAGCTAGTGCAAGAAGGCAGAAGATAGGAGGCAGAAGGCAGAAGGGAAGAAAGTGTGTACTGTAAGCTTTTTAATCTTTTTGAACTGGTGGGTTATTTCCGCCACGCTGTACTAGTTTATTGGAGTTTTGAATAATAACCTAGACGCGTAGCGGCTTGCTGTAGCGTCCCACTCCATGAACTTGGAGTCGAGAGTTAACTAATGAATTTCAATGATTCGCAAATATCCCTAAAAACTCAGTGAACCAGGTAAGGTTACCTGGTTCACGCACAACTTATTCAATACACTATACAACTAGAGTTTACAGATGCTTACAGCTTGAACTAAACAGGCTTGAGTATTCCTCCGTTGCTCGGTTGTCACTGTGGTTTGGCTCTCTGCTTTAACCGCATTGTTAGCTATCTACTACTGAACTTTATACTTCAGCTTGGCCACAAGTTAAGTTAAAACACGCGCCGTCCTTATTTGGTTTTTCTACCAAGCTATAGTAGCTGTAAGTGGCTCAGGGCGGGAGGCACAACCCTAAATTCCGTTTGATTTCTGTGCCTACTATCAAGATATCAAGTCCTCTCAATACAGGCTAGACCCTGTTACATAAATTTGTTTAACTTCAGATTGCATCATCTAATTCTAGTTAGTCTCTTATCCTTTGCTAAAGTACTCCCGGAAAACTCCGTTACCACCGTGAGCGAACTTCATAGAGTCCCAGTAAGCCTGTGGCAACGACGAGGGGCAGTAAGTAATAGACCCCTCGATAGACTAACAAAGACCCTAAAACGGCTGTGGCAGGTATCTGAGAGGAGAGCACCAGCAAAATAATACTTTCAAAAACGCCCAACCCCCCAGGTACATTGCTGACAACCCCTGCCGTCATTGCCAGCAAGTACAGTCCCAAAAAGCTTGGATAGGATAAAGCTGGAGTAGCAGGCAACAGGATATAAAGCACAGCCGTTGCACAAATCCAGTCCAAGCAAGAAATTGCGAGTTGAGCGAGGGCGATTTGCAGGGAAGGGAAGCAAAATTTATGCCCTCGAATGTTTAGCGGTTTCCTGGCGAACAGACTCCCCACTAAATAAGTGGCAACCAAAAGCAGGAAAATCAGACCGAGGGGACGTACTGAAAGAAAAGGTAAATGGAGCTGAGCAGGAATTGCCAGAGGGTAGAAGAGAAACATCACCCCGCTAACCATAAACAGTCCCAGCCAGAAACTGATATTCTCAAACAGAATAATTTTTGCGATCGCGATCGCAGATACACCCCAAGCTGAGTAAAGCCGATAACGGATGGCACTACCGGTGAGAAAGGCAAAGCCTACGGTATTGGTGGCTGCCGCGCTAATAAAGCCAGTGAACACGCTTTTAGGATAGGCCAGAGCATGACCAATATAGCGGAAGGCCAGAGAATCGTAGTTGGCTAGCCCCAGATAGCTTAAAATGGTCAACCCAATTGCCCAATATAAGCGGCTTGTTGGTATAGCTGCCAAACTCTTGAATACATCCCGGTAATCATATTGCCGCAATTCGCTTGCGATCGCCCACAGGGAGAGACCGAGAAGAAAGAAGCCCAAGAGTGAGCTGAAGTTATGGAGAAGCTTTTTTCCCATAGCACTTTGGGAGTAGGGACTGGGGACTGTGGACTGGGCGGTTCAACCTGTAACTAGCTAACCTACAACCTTCAACTAACTAACCTACAACTTTCAACTTTCTAACCTTCAACCGTATTATTCCCCTGGTTTCAGGTAATCCAGTAAACGATCTCCTGAGTCAGCACGAATCAACGCCATAACAACTTCTGGCAAGGCCACCCTCCTCGGATAGATAAAAAACCGAGGTTCCCACTCAGGCTTAAACTTCTCTTTGAAGGCATGTAATCCCTTGAAGTTATAGAACTGATTCAAGTGTTCGTAAAGATAGTGCAGTGCCTTTTCTAAGCGGGGAGACTGAGGCTTTTCCCCAACGCCAGAAAGCGCAGACAGACCAAGATTAAATCGGTCATACCCCCGCTCCTTAAAGTACTGAAACATTGAGGTAAATAAGAAATCCATCGTACCTTGTTCTACCTCAGCCCGCCGCCGCATCAGATCAATCGTAATTTCGTTTAACTGATACTCGGGTATCACATTGGCAAAGGCGCTAATCTGACCATCAGCCGCCTGCACGACGGCAATTTCACAATCCCGCAGATAGTCCTCATAAAACCAGCCTAGCGAAAACTGTTTTTCCGACCCTTGTGTCATCTTGAGCCACTCATCGCTCACTGGCTTTAACTCTTGCAGCAATTGATCGGAAATAGGGGGTTGGTAAAACTTGACCTCATGCCCTAATTTTTTCATTCGGTTCAATGCAGCTCTCATGTCTTTAGCCGCTTTGCCTTGTAGGGTAAAGGTTTTGAGGTCAATGATCGCTTCTTCCCCAATCTGAATGGTACGAAATCCCAGTGATCTGTAAAGCTCTAAGTCATCGGGCAACGTCTGGTAAAACGCTGGGTGCCAATCATTACGCTGACAAAACTGTTGAAAGCCAATAATTACCTCCTTGCGGTCATCCTCAGGGCCAATGGGGTCTCCTAATGCGATCGCACCTCGACCTTTGGGGACATAGGCAATGACGCTACGTCCGGAAGGACTGAAGTAATAGGCTTTATCTTTTAATAGCGTTAAAGCGGCTAAAGATGAGCGACCATATTGCTCTACAATTTCCTTCGCCCGTTGCCGTTCCTCTGGAGTCGCGGGTTCCCCTCGCAGCAACACCGGTCGCAAGAGCATAAACAGCGCATAAGAAAGTGTAACCCCTCCTACCAAATAAATTGAATCCGCAAAAAAGCGCCCATAGCGAGTTTTTGGTACCAACCCAGCATTGTCTTCGGTGAAAAACATTGCCAAGGTTTGATAGAGGGCATCTGTGAGAGTAAAGTTATAGTCGTAGTGCCGCAAGTCTACGAAAAAAAACCCAGCCGTTCCATAGGCAAGGGTAAACAGCAATGCCCAAATGAGTATCCTAAACCCTTGGGCGATCGAAGGACGGTCTGATTGTGCCGTGAACCTATCCCGCATTAGCAGCAGTTGAATCAGCAGCACCAAACACAGAAGACTCTCTTCCCAGTCCAACCCCTTGAGCAAGTGGCTGATGATCGAGACAATGAGCAACCCCATGGTTAAGAGCCAAGCTATCCGCTTCCGCCTCAACAAGTTGCTAGCAAGCATCAGCAAGAAAAATCCTGTCAGTGCTGCAAACAGATGTCCGCCTTCCCGCACTTCAAAGGGAAAAATTCCCTTAAGCCACTTAACTCGTCCCCATTCGCTGAGTGTCACAGCAGACAGCAGGTTAACCACTCCGACTAAGCTGGTTAGAAGGGCAGCAGTCCATACACCGATTTGAGTGCGTCGCGTTAGCACGGCGATATCCTCATAAAACGATAGTTAACAATCGCTGATTAACTATTAAGCTAGAGGCAAAAGCGGTCTACCGGGGACACATTACTTAGTTTTTCGGCTGTGTTAGAGCTTGCTTGAATTGCTTGCCCACAAAGGATAATGAATCGTGAGCATGTTTGTGATCGTAGTTCCAGCCATAGTCTGGTCCCTGTAAGCCATGACCACCAGGGAAGGCATGGAACTCATTGTCTATCCCCAATTCGTTCAACGTCTCATGAAATTGTCGGGATGAATCAAGAAATTCTGTTCCCATTAAGTCATCTTTTCCGGCATCCATATAGATGTGCAACAACTTACGCTCTGTTACAGGTATCTTTTTGACCAAGCTCTGAGGGCTATTTTCTGGGCCGCTTTGGTCAGTAAAATAACCGATTTGACTAAACATCGTATGAAAGTTGTTCCGGTGATGTAAGCCGATGTTGACCGCACCCCAACCGCCCGACGATAGTCCGCCGATCGCCCAAAACTGTGCCGATTCTAAGGTACGATAGCGGGATTTTAGCACCTGAACGAGTTCTGAACCAATCAGCGTACCAACCTTGCCATTGGGTCCATCGTAATACTGTGGGTCAAATAGGGGGCTAGAACCTCGTTTATCATTGCCGTCTGGTGTAATCACAATTGAGGGGGGCAATTTTTCACTTTCGTAGAGGTCTTCTAGGACAGGTATTATCCCAATCTTTTTCACCCAGGCGTTAGCATCATCATGTCCCCCATGCAGCAGGAAAATCACAGGATAGCGTTTGTTGGGGTTTTGATTGTAGTCAGGAGGCAGAATCAGGCCGTATTGTCGGACTTGACCCATCGCCTGGCTGTTGAAGGTCTTGAGATCAAAGGATAGTTTGATTTTGCTATCCTTTGCTTCTGTAGGGGGTGCATCTAACTGCGGAGCACCCGCAATAAAAACATAGCAGTAACCGGCTCCTGCCAAGAGCGCGACAATCCCAATCCCTGTCATTAGAATGGTTTTTAATTTCATCTCAGTAAATTCTATTTTTTGAATAAGGCAGACTAAATTAAGCTGTGACGCATTTAAGAAAGCCTATTTCCACA
>DATNQL010000289.1:0-3140 GCA_036704025.1 Stenomitos sp. | reverse complement strand
GAATAGCTTCTGATTAACCTGAAGATTATCCTTGAGCAAAACTTTGGCACGCATCAGTGTCCGGCTCAATACCCTCACCCCATCTGCCAGTAGACTGCTATCGGTGGGATAGTGAATGTTCGTTTCTACCATCGTGCCGTCTGTACGTAGTTTTCGTCCCTTGGTCAGTTTCAACTGTCTGGCTATTTCCAGCACTCGTCCGTTAAATTGCTTGAGCGTGCTGGGTTTAATCAGCTTTGACCATCTAATCAATGTGCTCTTGCAAGGAACTGGGTTGAGGTAGACTCGGCAAAACTGCCGTAAGACCAGACTTTCTTTGACATTTTGTACTGTTTGTTTGTAGCTGAGATTCCGCAAATGTTTGAGCGTTAGCATCCGTAAAATTACTTCTACTGGAGTTGAGTGACGCCCTGTTTGTGTTGTCCGACGATAACGTTGGGATAGGTCGCTTTCCAGCAAGCTCAACAGTTTCTCATCTTCCAGCAACTGATCGAGTTCTGCCAGCTCACAGTCCATCTGACCAGTACACTCCACAACAGCTGAGAAATACTCGTCTGTTTTGTATCTTTGAATTAACACTTTATTTTTCGCCCTGGTCGTTAAGTAGTCTTTTGCCCTACTTCAACGACTCTATGGCTTTTGTGTTTCGCACCGGAAACTAGCTAAGCCAAGCAGAGGTCCCGCATCCTTCATCTGATCGGGAAGCTTATAGTCATCAGGAAAGGATTGAAGTCTTGTGATCGCACGGGGTGTTAACATAAGCACATCTCCACCTGGGAGTACAATGTTGAGGCACTTGTTGCGATTACTGCGTTTCCCGTCTGTCCCAATGGCAGCTTTAATCGTGAAACAGGGTTGGGAAGAAAGGCGGACTTTGGGCTTAGAGTTGCGGTAGCCAGTGCGTTCGACAAGCACTGCTTCTCCAGTGTCTAACAAGGCTTCTAGTACTTTTGGAATGAGAGTTTCTCAAATCGCCTCTGCCGTAGCCATTCGTCGTGGCATAGAATCTGGTTATCAGGGCATCCACAGATCGATTTCCAAGTCGCTCCGGTCTCTGGATAGTTCACAGTTTCTTCGCGTGAGCGAGATTATTGAGGTACTCGGCGGAAAGCTATTCATCCGGTGGCAGACAGTCAAGCTCTCTGGTTCGTCTAAGGGTCAGCTTCTTGGCACCTTGATTCCTCTAGTGGCACCAGGTCTAAACCTGATTGAAGAGCAGGGCAACCATTTGCTGCTTCCCTTGCCGTTGGTTGCAGAGTTTCAAGAACATTTAGGTCTTCATGTTGTGACAGAACTCTGGAAGATTACCTCAACCGCCACACTCGCCGACTAACTCAGAAGCTAGATGCGATCGCGGGAAAAGTAGCTAAGGGGGGTGGAGTAAGCAAGTCCTTGAACACTACTGGCTCCATCTGATAGCAGGTTCAGGCTCAAACAAAAGCACCCATGAGGGTACTGTCAATAGCTTGGAAAAATTTCCAAAATGGAACTGCTGTTGACCTGAAAATACCTGGCTGTTCTGTAATCCTGTCCGTGGAATTGGACAAATTACAAGCATCATCCTGAAAGTTAATGATTCCCATGAATGGTTGAGTGAAAGAAAATTGCACTCTCATCATTTGATAACCTTTAGCGAAAAACGTCCTAGCAGGCAAGGTTTGAAGCAAGTATGAGAATTGATACACAACTGATCAGAGCGACCGAGAGCAGATATTCAGAACGTAAGGGCATTCGAGAGGAGAATCAACGCAAGATTGACGCTGGAATGTTGTTGCAAGCAGATAGTCCAGAGCGAGTTGAGAAGCGGTTGAAACGATTGGGAGTTCGAGCGTTCACAGCAGAAGCACTAGTTAAAGGTGAACTTGCTTATGTGCCATCGACGACAACTACTCACACCGAACTGGACAAGTTTGCACTAGAGCGAGTCATCCTTAAGAGCGACTTGATGAGTATTAACTATCTGGAGTTCGGAATCCAGGCGGCTCGCTCAGTCGGACGTATTCGCATCCAATCTTCTAACCGAGGTAACCAGGGCTATGGCACTGGGTTTATGGTTTCTCCTCGGCTGCTGTTGACCAATAACCATGTGCTACCTGACCATCGAATCGCATCTTTTAGTCAAGTAGAGTTCGACTATCAAGATGGTATGGATGGACAACCGCTGCATTCAGTGATCTTCAACCTCGACCCTACAACTTTCTTCCTCACTAACGATCACCTCGACTATACGCTGGTGGCTGTGAGAGATGAGGCGCGTAACGGCTCTAGTCTTAGCTCATTTGCCTGGAACCGCTTAATAGAGGAAGAAGGCAAGGTGATTGTAGGTGAATACGTCAGCATTATTCAGCATCCCAGCGGTGAGCGCAAGCAGTTGGCACTGCGGGAAAATCAACTGATTGATGTACTAGAAGACTTTCTCCATTACCGAACAGACACCGCTCCGGGTTCATCCGGTTCTCCTGTGTTTAATGACCAGTGGGAAATCGTGGCATTGCATCATTCAGGTGTGCCAAAGCGAAATCGTCAGGGACACATTCTCACTATTGACGGTGAAATTTGGACGAGAGAACAGGGTGAGGAACGGATTGATTGGCTTGCCAATGAAGGAGTGCGAATTAGCCGCATTACTAAGCATATCAAACAACAGCATCTTTCAATCGAACAGAAACAGTTGAGGAACGAAATGTTTGAATCAAAACCCAATTCGTCTAAGCCTATTCGTGTCGATACTAACTCGGCTGAACTCTCACCTGCTATCAGTAGCGACGGCACTGTAACGTGGACGATTCCTATCCAGGTTAGTGTGCGCCTGGGACAACCTACGATCACCAGCACAGATTCGATATCTGATGATAACAATGTTAACCCTCCTCCTAAGATTCAGTCCGGTAGCTTAGAAGAAGCCTTAGCGGAGTTCAGAGAGGCTTCAAGACGAACTTACTACGATGAAGACACAGATGAACAAGATCGGCAGAACTACTACGGAGACTTACTGAGAAGAGTAAGTTCTCTCAATTCAGATCAGCTTTATCAGGAATTAAACAACCTCCTCACACAAACTCATAAAAAGAAGTTAAAGTACAGCCCCAGTACTCAGCTATACCCGTGGATTGATCTGCACCCTGACCTAAAAATCCGTA
>DATNQL010000288.1:0-2880 GCA_036704025.1 Stenomitos sp. | reverse complement strand
CTGCATACTATACAGGGACATAATTCTGGAATTTGGAGTGTAGCGTTTAGCCCTGATAGTCAGACCATTGCTACAGGAAGTAATGATGGAATGATTAAACTCTGGAAATCTGACGGTACATTGCTAACCAATCTCATTGGACATAGTGCTGGAGTTAAAGGATTAGCGTTTGCTCCTGATGGCAAAACTCTGGCTTCGGCTTCTGAAGACAAAACGGTAATTTTGTGGAATTTAGAGCAGTCTGTAGAGTTGGATAAGGTAGTTGCAGCGGGTTGCGATTGGGTGCGAGATTATCTGCTCACCAATGTCGAAGTGAAGGAGGAGGATAGACATTTGTGCGATGGCGCACAGCGATCGCCAAGGGCGGGTGCTCTGCGCCATCGCTATTGATCGGGTACAGCAACTGTATCGATTACGGCGTTTCAACCATTTCTCTGATGGGTGAGCCTAACTTAGTACACATCAGCAGAAAAAAGGTCGTAAATTATATAAGTCCTAAGTAACGATCCAACTTTTCCGACTTTTTCCGGTGACAACATGGGCAGAGAGCTAGCGCTATCGGGCATGATGGAATGGCACTTAGTTAAGCCGGTGCGCTTCCAATTTAATAAGCGATCGCCAACCGTCATCCAAGCCAAGTTGAACTTTTGCGCTCCCGTAGAAAAAGCCTCTGGACTCCAGTCAAACTAGATTGGAAACTCAGAAGCTGATAATGACTACTTCTAATATTGCTGAGCGAGTACAAATTCTCAAGGAGAAATTTAAGAACAGCGTAGGACTGCCCTTCCGTGATCTGCTGCCAGAAGCCACTATTCAGGAAGTTCTCGACACTCTTGAAATTAAGTACCGCCGCCGATTATTTGACCCGTTTGTAACGCTGTGGGCATTTCTTTCCCAGGTTCTAGATGCGGATAAAAGTTGCCATAATGCTGTCAGTCGTGTGATTGCCTGGTTATCGGGTGAAAAGGTAGAGCTTCCCTCCCAAGATACTGGAGCTTACTGTCAAGCTCGGCAACGTTTGCCAGAAAAATTACTACAACAATTGTTTACTAAGGTAGCACAAGGCTTACAAGATAAAGTTACACAAGAATGTCTCTGGTGTTGTCGTCACGTTAAGGTAATTGATGGGTCAACTGTATCGATGCCAGATACAACTAAAAATCAAGAAGCCTATCCTCAACCTAGCACTCAAGTGCCTGGTTGTGGCTTTCCAATTGCCAAAATTGGTGTTTTATTCAGTCTCGCCACCGGAGCTGCAATTGCCGTAGTTATCGATGTGCTAAATACACACGATATCAAGTTAGCCAGACGACTCTATGAATTTCTTAGCCCAAATGATGTGCTTTTAGGAGACCGGGCTTTCTGTTCTTACGCTGATTTGGTATTTGTCAAAAAGCGTCAAGCTGATGTTGTATTCCGGAAGCACCAAGGACGTAAACAACAGTTAAGACGAGGTAAAATTGTTGGTTCACACGACAAGCAAGTTGTCTGGCATAAACCTAAAACTTGTCCCAAGGGTTTAACCAAAGAAGACTTCGCTACTCTTCCCTTGACTATCACTGTGCGAGAAGTTCACTATTATATTGCTATTCCCGGTTTTCGGACTCAACAAGTTTCTTTAATCACTACTTTATTAGAGGCGAAAGTTTATTCCACCTTAGAGTTGGTGAAACTTTACGGATTTCGTTGGGATGTGGAACTGGACTTGAAGCATCTCAAAACTACTTTGGGAATGGACATATTACGTAGCAAAACTCCCACGATGGTACGAAAAGAAATCTATGTCTATTTGTTAGCTTATAACCTACTACGTACCTTGATGTGGGAAGCTGGTACGACTTATGGAGTCCTGCCGCTACGGTTGTCTTTGCAAGGAACTCGTCAGCATCTAGATAACTTCATCTCACAATTGTTGGCTACCTCTGGAAACAAGCGTCGCCAAATCTATCGAATTTTACTAGCAATGATTGTACACAAACCCGTTCCAGAGCGTCCTGGACGCAGTGAACCGAGAGTTAGAAAGCGCCGACCTAAAGCTTACCCTCTCATGCAGCAACCGAGGAATGTACTGCGTCAGTAGATGGCGATCGCTCCCTGACTATCTAAGTGCTATATCTGAAAGCTGCTGTCTCGATGTACTACGCTTGAGTCGTTATCAAACTGCTCATGCGTGTAGTCTCAGAGAGGATGTCTTGGCTCTGTGTGATGAAGTGGCTAAAACGCCTGAAGAGCCTGTTGAGCTTTGGTCATTCTTGATGGCTCCTTACTATGAATTTAACGTTTTTGAAGGTGCCAACTCGCAGCGAATTTTGGGTTGCACCTTTACTGCCGATCGGCGGTTAATGACTGAACAAGAATGGGAGGAGCTTTGGGGGATAGAGAGTGAATAAATTTTTCGCACTGTTCGCGTCGTTTTATCGCGAACTGATACCTCAACTTTAGCTTTTTTCTGAATTTTGTTCCTCAATCTAGTGCTTTTGACAATTCCTCCTGAGCGAACGCTTTATTCAATTGGAGCGTACATAACTTTACATGAGTGCCATTCAGGGTAGGGATGATATTTGGCGATCGTGCTTAACTAAGTGCCATTCGGTTGAAGCCCAAAAAAGATACAAAAGTTAGTACTTTCAGGTTTTTCGGAGTAGAAGCGATCGTCCTATTTGAAGGTTTAACTTCAACAACTTCCTCTAGTGTCTGAGGAAATTCGGCGTCGAGTGTAGGAAGATGAAAGCGCTCAGCTTCGAGTAAAGCTCTTATGCAATCGCTACCTGTGTATCCGGCGTATAGTTTGGTCACTAAGGTTATACAGATATGATGTCATCCAGGTTGGGTAGCCTCACACCACTCACAAACTCTGTAAGAATGAGTCTAGAGCGCTGA
>DATNQL010000287.1:0-2334 GCA_036704025.1 Stenomitos sp. | reverse complement strand
TTAGCGATTCGCTATCTTGAAGGCTTAGACGCTCGTAACGTTGCGCCAACCCAGGAAGCGATAGCGAAGCGCTGCTGCGAAGCGCAGATCGCTAATCTCATCCAGTTTGATGAACCCCTCCCCAATGAACCTGTCGATCCTGAACTCGTCTTGCAACTACTCGATGAAGTTGGCTCACCCGCATCATTGGCACAGGCAGGCTCTCGCTTCTTCGGATTTGTCACGGGTGGTTCTCTGCCTGTCGCCATGCTAGACACTTTGCCCAGGAGTTGAAAGCGGATGGTTACCCGATTCTCAATGATGTGGTGTTGAATCAAGTCTTAGTGTCCTTCTTATTCAAAACGTTTTCTGGGGTAACGATGCGATCGCCTCTTTTTTCCTGAACTATTTTTCGGATGTTTTCCTGGCAAGCTTCCCGATTTAATCGTTTAGGAAAATAGTGAGCTGATTCAAACACTCGTGAAATTTGGTCGCCCCAACAGTTCTGGAATTTGAAGCAGGCAAGGGCAGTGCGAGCTGCTGTATAGATTGCAATGTCTCTCGCTGCTCGATCTAGAGCCTCTTGATACAAATCCCTTGGCGGTGCTTTACGTCCTAAAGCACGCTGAACAACGATTGGATCGAGTAAATAATTTTCAATTTCTTTCCTTTGCCACTTCCAGCCTACATGCACTCCTTCATAGTTGCACGGAATCGGTGAGTCTGTTGGCGTGAAGTCATAGGAATCGAAATCGCGATCAACAAGTCCAGCCAGATTTGGATTGATTGCCCTGTCAGCGATAATCTTCTCCATAAAGGTTCTTCCACCAAGAGGGCGAATCTCGCATTTGGGCAAAAGTTGGCGAATAACTCTTATATCGTAGCTTCCGGAGTTTCCTTCACAGTAAAGAACATTTACAGGCACAACACCCCTCCAGAGAGGCGGAATGTTTCATTGTCACTAATCACATTGCTTACCGTTTCAGAGTGAGTTGTGACAATGAATTGGCAAGTTGGCTCAATTTTCAGTAATTGACTAATCAGAAATTGGGCAGTGGGGGGATGTAAATTTAAGTCTATTTCATCAATCAGTACAACTGAGTATGCAACCTGCTGTCTGACAAACTCGTAGAGGATGGGAAAGATTGATTGCTCGCCAGCAGACATTTCAACAAGGTCATAGGTGCGATGTCCATCGCTGAATAAAAAGTATGTACTCTCTTCCGTTGGAGAATCTATACTCGGTAAATTTTCTAGACCCCAAAAGTAGCGATCGGGAAATACCTTTTTATACAGTCGCTCTAACTGACTCAGGTAATCGTTTTGATAACTGATGCCCGCTTCATGCTTACGTCTCCAATCAATCAAATATTGCCGCAACTGACCAACACCTGACTCAAAGGAAATTCCACTTCTACGTTCTTTGATACCTTCTCCTCCGTCCTGACTCAGATTCGATCCCAAGTTACGAAACTGATCGAACCAAAAAATTCCTGGAAGTCTAGAGAAATAAGGACGAACAGATTGATCGCCTCGATTGATAAACCACTGAGTATAGTACCGCCCTCGAAATTGAGCACGCTCTTCAGGTGTATTACCAGCCTTCCAGGAATCTCCATTCAGAATGACTTTGACGACACGACTGTTTCCCGGTATCACAAATCGCTCTGGACGAAACTCTGCTGGCTGGGAATCATACCATCGTCTCGCAATCTCACGAGTTGCTTCTAGCTCTTCTTCCTCGAAAGATACCTCTAACTCGATTCGTGGTGTTCCCCATCGCCAGTAGCGTCCTGGCAGAAACCCAATCCAATCAAAGTCAGCAATGCTCCGAATCCGCCCAGTTGCCAGTGCTAGCGGTAGAGCGATCGCTTGTAACAAGGTTGTCTTGCCAGTACCATTGTCCCCTAGCACTAGGAAGCGATCGCTGACTTCATCAAGGGTTTTGTTTTTAAAGGAAACCGCCAAACTTTCAAATTTCTTGAAGTTCTGAATGGAGATGGATTCTACCTTCACCTGCCAGTTGCTCCCGTTCCTGGTGGATGACACCAATCATATCTTCATCCCTAGCCAACCTACACGAGCGAGAGGTCGGCTACTAACTGAAATTGCTTATTGTAGATGTAGAGGCGGTAGAGGTGAAGCGATGGATACCACCACGCGAGAGCGGGACATTGTAAAGCAGGTGATTCAACGATACGCCCAGTTTAAACCTTCTCACGGCGATATTCGACTCGATACGGATACGGTATTTGACGACACGCAAAACCGCTATGCGCTAATGCAAGTGGGTTGGGATAGAGGACGACGGGTGAGAGGGAATTTGATTTATGTGACTTTGAGTGAGGGCAAGGT
>DATNQL010000286.1:0-1587 GCA_036704025.1 Stenomitos sp. | reverse complement strand
TGTGGCTTAAGCAGCAATAACAGGAGTTTATAAAGTTGGTAAGAAAATTTTAAGAAGAAATTGCTCAAACTTATTTGAGCCAACTGGGCTATACAGCCTGATGATTGGTGCTTGCCAGGACATTCCCCCTACTACACGTGCATAAGGTCAGGGAGAACTCTACATGACCACTTATACTGAAAATTCTCAACTGGACAGCAAGTTAACACTACACGATCGCACCACTGCCCCCCTACCCATCCACGCCGTCACCCTAGCCCTAACCAAACAAGACGACGAACTCATCGAATGTCGTCTCACCTTCCAAGTCAACCCCGAACTCTACCAGCATATCGACACTGAGGCATTATTTAATCTTAAGCCGGAAGTGCGTAACCCCCTCTCGGCTAGGGAATTCCTACCTGAACCCGACATCAAGATCGAAACCACTTTAAAGCCCGATTTGCTGCCGCGCCTAGCAGGACACGCCGCTAACATTGATGAGGCTGCAACCCATATCCTGAATCTGAGCCAAGAACAACCCGATGACCCGTTGCTATCTACTGAGAATTGGTTAGCCCTGTCCGTAAAACAGCTACAGGAATCAGGTGAAACTGGCTACCGCACCCTCTGGGATTATATTAGTCCAGCAGCTCTTGCTCAAGCCGCCACTTCAGATTCAAGCGAAGAAATTTCCGAGGCAATCGTCAACTTCTTCAAAGATTGGACAGAAGCTAATCTATCTGAAGCTACGCAAAAAGCCACTTCCCAGATGCTTGAGGTAATGACCAATTTCTTCAATGAATTAACTGATATCAATTTGGATGAGAAAGTAGAGAAATTTCGGCAGAACCTCTCTACAAGCGGACAAATTTTGCAAGAAATAGTTAGTTTCTTCACAAAAGACGACTGGCCTTATAGCAAGATTAAAGGAGAGTCAGTCTTAGTTACCGCATTCCAAGGCGAAAACGGCAAATGGAATTGCTCCGCCAAAGTAAGAGAAGAACAAGAGCAATTTGTCTTTTACTCAATTTGCCCCATCAACGCGCCAGAAAACAAGCGGCTGGCTATGGCAGAATTTCTGACTAGAGCAAACTCTGGCATGATTATCGGCAACTTTGAGCTAGACTTTTCCGACGGGGAGATTCGCTACAAAACCAGTATTGATGTTCAAGGTGATTTTCTCAGCTTTGAACTGATTAAACAGTTGGTTTATGCCAATGTGACGATGATGGATGAATACTTGCCTGGAATTAAGTCAGTCATTGAGGGGGATGTATCGCCAGAAGATGCGATCGCCCAAATCGAAAGTCAGTCCGAGTAATTCCCTGCTGCAAAAACCTGTTCAGCCGTTAATTGTAACTCTTTGAATGTTGGCGAGATGATGCGATCGCTGCCTCGGAATTGAGTAGGCTTTTGGTATTGATTCCCACTAGCTGATAAACACCAGCGTCGCTGATCGCTTGTTTCTGCTTGCTCACTCCAGGCTAGCTAACAGATCTGACAAATCTTCATAGTCGTAGGGAGGACGCTTTCTGATCGCTAAAATAGCAACTTGCTGAACTTCTTCATTAATGGCGTAAATTATTCGCCATGTATCGATCCGAA
>DATNQL010000285.1:0-7382 GCA_036704025.1 Stenomitos sp. | reverse complement strand
CTGTGCTGGAATATTTTATCAAAGTTATAGCAGACTTTGAATTTTTTGGTGTGAGGAGTTACGGTGAATAAAAATTCTTTAATCAGAGTTTGCGGAGTAGGACTTTTAGGCTTATTAGCTGGGTCTATACCTCTAACTGCGAAGCCTGCGGTTGCCAAGGTTACAGACGTATCAGCCCAGAAGCGGACTGAATCACTTCAAACAGACCATGAGGCTGATGCCTTAGTAGAGATAGTCGATCACAGCAGGAGTTTGGTTCCCACTCAAGATAAACTGATCGGCTGGAGTGAGCCGAATCCAAATCTTGATGGGAGTACTCCAGAAGGGATACAAGCAGATGCTAGCTTACGCCGTTCAGCTCGGCTGAATCACAAGGCGCTGAATGAGGCTTCCATCGCGATCGCCGAGGAGGCACAATATCCATCATCTGTAGCCTCCCCTCTCCTCAGTAGTCCCCCTCGACAAGCAGAACCCGTCACGTCAGCGAAGTCTGTTGCCCAACTCAGTAGCGCTCAACCCACCAACGCAGACGTTACAACAGAACCAGCACAGAGTCATGCTGAGCCGATGGAGCAAGTGACTCCTGTTGCCCAGCTCAGTGGTGAACCCCTCACTGACTCCATGGAACAAGTAACCAACGTTTCCCAATTGAGTGACGTTCGACCCACCGATTGGGCTTATGAAGCGTTGCGATCGCTCGTTGAACGTTATGGTTGTATTGCGGGCTATCCAGACGGTACCTTCCGAGGAAACCGTGCCATGACTCGCTATGAATTTGCCGCAGGTTTAAATGCCTGTTTGCAACAAATTGAGAAATTAAGAGCTGGTAATGGTTCTGAATTAGCCACCAAGGAAGATTTAGCCGCATTACAGCGGTTAGTGGAGGAGTTTCGTCCCGAACTCGCCGCTTTAGGGTCACGCATTGATCAATTAGACGGTCGAGTCGCCTTTCTCGAAGATCATCAATTCTCAACCACAACCAAATTAAGTGGTCAAGCCATCATCTCCGCCATCGGTGCTAGCGGGGGTGCGCCAGATGGCAAGGACGGTAACATCATCCTCACCAATCGGGTGCGACTCAACTTAGTCACCAGTTTTACGGGGAAAGATACCTTAATTACGGGTTTGCAAATTCATAACTTCGAGGGGGGTGTGTTTGGGGGCAACAGCCTGCAAAATACCTTATTCCCAGGCTCAAACCTCACCTCAGGGATGAGTAAGCTCAGCTTTGAACCCCAATTTCCTGGCTTCGATCCCAAGGACTTATCATCCGTCGGCAGCAATAGCGTAAATTTATACAAGCTACTTTACATCTTCCCCCTCGCCAATAAATTTACAGTGTTTGCTGGGACGGCGGCTGAAGTTTCCGATGCCTTTCCCGCCATTACTCCCTTTGCCGATGATGGACAAGAGGCCATTTCCCGATTTGCCGGTTATAACCCTGTCGTGCGCGTATCCGGTGGGACTTCTGGGACAGGTTTAGCATCGGCGGCTGGCTTTATCTGGAGCATTTCTGACAAGCTCGACCTCAGAGCCTTATATGGTAGCGTTAATGCTAACCTTCCCGGTGAGGCTTCGGATGTTCTGCCAGGGGTTTCGGGTACACCTTTGGGAGCGGGTGTGTTTAGTGGTAGTAGTGTTGTTGCCACGCAACTCACGATTAAACCCACCAACTCCATTGACATTGGTTTGAACTATGCCAACAGTTACCACGAAATTAACATCTTGGGGACTGGATTAGCTCAATCGGATGCTAACGCTTTGGGTGGAGTCGCTCTGGGAACTCCCGTGAACCTCAACTCAGTCGGTGCAACGCTGACTTGGCGGTTAACACCGAAGGTGGCGTTCAGTACCTATGGGGCGTACATTTTTGCGAATGATTCCACAGGTGATGTTGATGCCTCGTCTAACTTCAGCAGTTGGATGGTAGGTTTGCACTTTAAGGACTTGTTCAAAGAGGGGAATGCCGCTGGACTCATCTTTGGACAGCCTATTTATCGGGTAGATGCAGGTGGGGAGGCGGTGCTGGCGGCAGCGGGTGTCAACAGAGCCACGCCCTACCACCTAGAAGCTTATTATCGCTTTCAGGTGAGTAAGAATATCAGCATTACACCGGGTGCTTTTGTGCTCTTCAATCCGGAAGGAAATAGCAACAATGACACCACCGGGGTGGGTGTGATTCGTACCACATTTACGTTCTAATGTTTTGGTAATGGATAAGGGACAGGCGGGAAAATAGAATACCAGTTAAGCAAGCTGTATCCACAATCCAGGGAAACTGGGCTGGTACCTTATTAACCTGCAAGTCCCTAATAGGTAATGGGGAAGAGTTGAAAGTCATCGATTGAATCACCAAGTCCCCATTATCGTAAACAGACCTGCGAAAGTTTAGTTATTCTCAATAAGGCTGTCAACGGGGTGAAAAGCTTTTGAGCGGTTCGTCACCCCTTCAGCTTATAACCTTTAAAGATGCGTAAAAGTTGGGGGAATCCCCTAAATTTTGCTATTTCCCCCAATGGTATATCTCTGATTCTCAAAGATTTGTAGCCATCAATCCGATGTCGCTGGAATAGGGGCATTCTATCCAACTACTCTGAAATCATTACCTCCTAAGTTCGCTGCTTGCATCGAGATGAGCGCTGTGAGGAACACGAATCCCAGAGAGCTTATGCCTTAACCACAGAGAATGCACTGAAATGTTAAGGTTCACTGACATCTGATTGCATAAAAGGCGAGCTAGACGGTGATAAGTCCTATAACCACCTACTTGTGCAGAAAGTCTGTGCCTAAGACAGGCAATTTTCTGCACGGTGGAGCCAGTACAAATACTTCATTATTATTTTTCCAAGAATCCCATGTGCCCTGCCGCTATTTTGCTTTGCATTTACATGCTTGTAGTCACTTACCTAAAACCAAAGTTTTTCTGGCAAAGCGCACAGGTAAGAAACGTTAGATGTCGGCTAGGAGACGAAGGAGCCAGCATTTTTTACTATGCCGTTGGTGGAGGTGCCTTAGCTCTCGGTCTAATTTTCTTAGGAAAGTAGCAGTAGCAAGGAAACCTAATTGAAAGCCTCGTACTAACTCAAAATTTCAGTTTGATCAAAATAAAAAAAGTAGGAGTTTTTTATGCTTACAGCGATAGGAAATGCCATTCAGTCTTATTGTGAAAATAAAAAATGTACTAACTTACGACGAGAAATACTCAATCGTGTTCACTCTCGTCAAGATACAGCTAATAGATTGATTTCTCTAGCTAAACGACAACATCCTGGTCAATCAGAAAGCTGGTATTTAGAGAAAGTAATCTGGGATTTGAAGCGAGGAAGATAATTATTACATTGTCAAGTTGAAACGCCAAAGTGCGTTGAGTTTGACAAAGACTTTTACCGTCCTCCATCGCCCGTCAAAACGAAGGCAGCCCAATAATACGGATGGGGATACTCGACTCGTACCTCCATCTGAGCGATATGCAGTGCTTGGGCTTTAGCCATTCCAGAGCGTAGGTGAGTGTAGAATCGTTCCATCAATAATCCCGTTACTTTGTCATTCACGCTCCATAGGGTGGCGATTACACTGGGCGTCCCGGCATACAGAAAAGCTCGGTTCAGTCCAACAACTTCATCCCCTTTGCTTAGTTCACCGAGTTGGGTTTGGCAAGCACTAAGTACGACGAGATTAGTGGCTGTTGTTAAATCTAGAGTGTAGATATCATGGACTTCTAAACGTCCATCGTATTGATTATCTGGAGCAAGATAGAGGGTACTGAATAAGGGGTTGTGTTTGTTGAATTCGCCATGCACGGCTAAGTGTAAGATTTCGGCATTGCCAGCTTGGGAGAAGACGGTGCTTTCGGTAGCGGCTGCACCAATGAGGGGTTGGGTGTTGTAGAGGGATGCGATCGCGTTGACTTCCTGTTCGGCAAAGCGCAGACTTGGCAAGGGTTCGGTGGTAGTGGGGTTGCCTAAAGCGAGTAGGGGCATCCCCCCGTCGTTGCCCGTGCCTTTTGAGGGTTTGCGTTTTTGGGGCAGGAAGCGCAAGATGCTGGCAGAGGGGAGGGTGGTAATGGTGTAATCGTCGCAGAGATATTGGTTGCCACTGCTAAGGGCGGCAAAGGGGAGATAGTGAAGAACACTGTGAGGGACAATGGCAAGCTCAGAGGTGTTTAGTAGAGATTTCAGGGGAGTGATGAGCCATTCATAAAGCTGTTGCAGGCTTTTCGGGTGGGAGTTTTTCAGGCTGGCGAAGCGACGAAAAGCTTCGATTTTCTTAGTTAAGTCTTCTTGAGTGATGTTTAAGGTGGCGGTTTGGAAACTATTACGGGTAATGATGAAGGCTAAGGTAAGTGGTAGAAAGTGGTTTGTTATGACGAAATATTCGACTAGAGTAGTATCAGCGTCGAGCAAACTTTGAATTTCATCTAGGGAGGCTACGTCTACGCTAACTAACGAAGCAATTTCAGGACTTTGAAGCTTCAGTTGGGTCAGTAAGTTGGTGTAGTCTTTTTCGCGAGTGATTAGTTGAGCTTTCACAGAAGAAATCACCTCGGTATCCAACTCGTTACTAGGACGATTCCGGATGTTGACTAGCTGGGCGCGGAGAGCTGTAATTTCGTTTTTGAGTGCCTGCTCTTGTCTTAAGAGGCTATCATCAGCACCCGTGCGGAAGTTGTGTGGTTTATTAGCTATTTGGTCGAGGAAGGCTCTTGCACGAGAGCGTTCTACGAAGTGGAAGGCTTCTTCAAAGCGACCTTGTATCCATAGTAGAGAAATGAGCCGTTCATAGAGAATTATCCATCCATCGACAAAACTCATTTTCAACTCTTCAATCTTGATATCGCCCCGAATGGATTCTCTAACTGCTATAGCCAGCTTATAAAAC
The DNA here is from genome assembly GCA_036704025.1 of Stenomitos sp. Classification (GTDB taxonomy): domain Bacteria; phylum Cyanobacteriota; class Cyanobacteriia; order Cyanobacteriales; family Coleofasciculaceae; genus Allocoleopsis. The sequence continues at coordinate 2,504 of DATNQL010000285.1, read as the reverse complement.
TCAATCGCCTTTTTGTATCCCCTCAGGGACGAGTAAGCATTGCCTAGATTGTTGAGCGCATTAGCTTCCCATTGCCGATTACCAATTTGTCGTGCAATCTCTAGTCCTTGCTGACAGTATTCAATCATCTTGTGGCATTGCTTTGTAGCAAAGTAATTCGCCTTATCAACTCCCCATACGGACGTGTAAGCAGCACCCCGATCAATTAGAGTAGCGGAAATGCTTGCCTTGTCAGCCATTTTCCAATTCGTAGCTAGTGATTGCTGGTAGTACTCGATCGCCTTATCGCCTATTTCCCGGTTAATGGCGAGGAACTGCTGATAGCAATGATTCGCCTCCTGGTATTGCCCTATGGCTTCGTAAGCTTTACCCAAATTGTCTAATGCGTTGGCTTCTCCTTGGGGATTGCCTATTTCCCGATAAAGGCTTAGAGATTGATGAGAGTAAGCAAGTGCCTCTTGATATTGCCCCAGAGAGGAGTAAGTATTGCTAAGGTCGCTTAGAGAAGCTGCTATGCCTGCCTTATTGTCAATTTCCTGACTGAGGGCTAGAGACTGATGGAAGTAATCGATTGCTTTCTGGTATTGCCCTAGGGAAGAGTAAGCATAGCCCAGATGGTTTATTGCTCTGGCTTCCCATTGCTGATGACCAGTTTGCCGTACAAGGTTTAGCTGTTGCTGAAAGTACTCGATCGCCTTCTGGTATTGCCCTAGTGAAGAGTAAGCATTGCCTAAATTGTGTAATGCGTTAGTTTCCCATTCCCGATGACCGATTTGCCGTGCTATCTCCAGTCCCTGCTGAGAGTAGTCAATCTCCTTATAATACTGCCCTAGAGAAGCGTAAGAAGCGCCCAGATTGACTAGAGAAGCTGCAATGCCTTCTTGATTGTCAATTTCCCTATCAATGGTTAGAGACTGCTGATAGAACTCAATAGCCTTCTGGTAATGCCCTAGTGCAGAGTAAGCAGCGCCTAAATTGTCTAGCGCGTTGGCTTCCCACTGTTGATCGCCGATTTGTCTTAAAATCTCCAGCCATAGCTGATAGGTTTCAATTGCCTTTTGATATTGACCGAGGGAAAAGTAAGCCTTACCCAAATTGTCTAGTGTTTTGGCTTCCTCCTTGCGTGAAGCGAAGCTATCGCCGTTAGGCGAATCGCCTATCTCCCGATGAATAGGCAGGGATTGCTGATAAAACTCGATCGCCTTGTGGTATTGTTTGAGGGCAGAGTAAGCATCACCCAGATTGATTAGAGCAGTGATAATGCCTTCTTTATTGCCAATTTCCCGGTTAAGGGCTAGAGACTGCTCAGAGTATTCAATCGCCTTCTGGTATTCGCATAAGCGATAGTAAGCTTTGCCCAGATTGTTTAGTGCTTTGGCTTCTCCTTGGCGATCGCCTACTTCCCGACTAATGGGTAGAGACTGCTGAGAGTACTCGATTGCCTTCTGGTATTGTCTTAGTGCAGAGTGAGCAGCGCCTAGATTAGTTAGAGAATTAGCAATGCCTCCTTTGTTATCAATTTCCCGGTTATGAGCTAAAGATTGCTCAAAGTATTCAATTGCTTTTTGGTGTTGTCTTAGAAAATAATAAGCAAGACCCAGGTTGGATAGAGAGACGGTCATGCCTGCCTTGTTGCCTATCTCTTGATTAATGGGCAGGGACTGCTCGGAGTATTCAATTGCCTTTTGGTATTGCTCTATAAAAAAGTAAGCAAGACCCAGATGCGTTAAACAAACAGCAATGCGTTTTTTATTGCCGATTTCCCTGTAAATAGACAGAGATTGCTCAGAGTACTCAATCGCATTCTCATATTGCCCTAGTAGATGGTAAGTAAGACCCAAAACCCCCAAAGCACCAGCTTCTTTTTCGCGTGAAGCGAAGCTATCGCCATTAGGCGAATCGCAAGTTCCCCGATAGAGTATCAACGCCTGTTGCCAAGAGTCTATGGCAGCTTGGAATTGACCAGCCTCATGCTGCGATATACCTTGCTGCCATAGTCGATCTGCTTCTATTTTCATCTGTCGTTGCACCGACGAGTATTCTTTGAGGGTCAGATTGATGAGATATTCCATAAACTTGGTTTTGAACACCCTCTTGAGGAATAGCTCTGTCACAGCCAAAATTTTAATCCGTCTCAGCTAACCACCACTGTCCTAATTTGGACAACTGAGCAAGTTCTTTTGGTAGCTCTGTTAGTAGATTGTTAGCGTAGTATAGTGCTGTAAGGTTGGTGAGATTACCGATTTCTGGTGGTAGCACCGTCAGTTTGTTATCGTGGAGGTGTAGTTCTGTTAGTTTAGTAAGCTGACCAATCTCTTTGGGCACCACTGTTAGCTTATTCTTGCATAAGAATAGCTGTTTTAGATTCGTAAGCTGACCAATCTCTGAAGGTAGCGTTGTCAGTTGATTGTTAGCAAGATAGAGCCGCTTCAAGCTGTTAATATGACCAATTTCTGAAGGTAGTTCTGACAATTGATTGTTGCTGATATCTAGCTCTATGAGGT
>DATNQL010000284.1:0-10823 GCA_036704025.1 Stenomitos sp. | reverse complement strand
AGTGGCTTGGTGATATCCGGTGTCACAATATCCAATCCGATAATATCTAGACCGATGATTTTAGAAACCCGTTGCGCCAACCAGATATTTTCGGGGTGAATATCGTCTGTGCGGTCTACAGCAATCCCACCAGTGCTGAGGTTAGCGGTTGCTCGTAGGTAACAGATTGCCCCGGCGGGTAGCACAGTATCCAGGGTATATCCCTGCCGTTGCAACAGGGTCATACTATTCCGGTCAACCGTGATTTTGGTGAGAACATTATCGTGCCCTTCCCCACGATTGGGGTCGCGATTAGTTTCCTCAATCAGTTCCTGAACTGTAGATTTACCATTCCCAACGACATGAGCCGGGACTCGCTCTGCCACCGCCACCAGTTTGCCATTGATCACTAAAACTCGGTGGTCACTTCCACGATAGTAGCGTTCAACAATTACCCCTCGTGAAATTTCTCTAGCCACATCATAGGCTTTTTCTGCCTCATCTCTGGTTTTGATGTCGATGGTGATGCCTCGCCCGTGATTGCCATCTAAGGGCTTAATCACAATTGGATACCCGCCAACCTCTTCGATTGCACCTTCTAGTTCATCGAGGTAGTTAATCACCGTACCGTGTGGTACCGGCACCCCTGCATCCCGCAGAATTTGTTTAGTACCCTCTTTATCACAAGCTAGTTCGACCCCTAAAATTCCCGAATAGTCGCTCAAGGTGGCCTGAAGTCGCTTTTGATGGACGCCAAAGCCCAGTTGAATCATCGCTCTTGCCGAAAGCTGCATCCAGGGAATATCTCTAGCCTCTGCTTCCTTCAGGATGGTTTCTGTACTCGGACCTAAAGCGGCGTCGCGACAAAGCTCTTGCAAATCTTTTATGTCTTGTTCTAATTCACTTTGAGCGTAAGTCCCCATATCAACCAGACTTTGGCATAGCCGCACGGCAGCTCTCGCCGCATAACGACCCGCTTGCTCATCCAGGTATTCAATCACGACCTGGTAAACTCCTGGTGTTGCCGTCTCCCGCGTGCGACCAAATCCTACCGCCATGCCGGCTAATTGTTGCAGTTCTAGAGCAATATGTTCGATGATGTGACCCATCATCGTCCCTTGCCGGACGCGACTGAGGAACCCCCCTCGAATGCCGGGGGAACAAAAATGTTCTTCCAAGCTGGGGAGTGTGGCAATTAATCCCTCGTAAAAGCCGGGAATTTGATTGGAGGGCTTTTCCGCCAGCTCCTCTAAATCGAGACGCATGACGATGAGTTTGTGGCGTCGAATACTCCAATAGTTGGGACCGCGTAACGTCTGGATTCTCAGAATTCTCATAGCAACTTTTGAGGGTAGTGATTCACGAAATCTGATAGGTTGCCCGAAGAAGCAATTACAGAAAAGGCACTTTTATTTACTTTTACTGAACACTGTACTGACACAGTGACGCCCCGAAATTAGCCTAGCGGGGCTTGCTATTTCCCTGTTTTTAGATTTCAGCCCGTTGATTACAGCGATGCGCTCTCCAGCGGCAAACGCGTCCGGCTTGACCCAAACAGGCCCAGTGATAATGGTTCACATCAACACTAGAAAGAGCTGAAGATTTCTACATAAAAACCAGGATAAAGAAAAATTTCGTCTATCTCATTCAATAACGTCCTCGTTGAGAGCCGACCACGGGTCGGATTAGTAGATGCTACCGAAACCCATACGCTTTTACAACAAAAGATCTGGGGCCGATTCGGGGATAAGGCATTCATCTAAATTAATTCACCTAGCTTGAAGGTCATGAACTTCTTTTCTGTTGATTCGGCTTGGAATGTCAACTAGTTTCCAGCTTTAAAAACCTCTCAAACTGTTCAATTTGAACAGTTTTTCTAAAAAAACTGCGATCGCATTCAGGATAGAGCCACAGAAGTAGGAAACCCAATCATTGGTGTTTTCGGTATCTGCACTCAAGTTGACTTTGCCCTTCAGGATAAGCATTGGCGCGGTTAGGAGCCTGAGTATGGATGACACAAGGCGCTAGTGTAATCCTTTGATTTAGGGAACGACCCTAGCTGGGAGGTGAAGACAATGCATCTTCCTAGGGAATTAGTATGAATAACAACATTTAAGAGTAAAGGAGCCAGCAAGAATTGACTCTGTGACAATATGCAACTATGTCATCAATTCCACACAAATGGCGTTCTAATTGGAGCCACCGATGGTGAACTTGGGGAGAAAGCGCCTGTACTCTCCCCTCTCGGAATTATGAATAGAGAATCACAGATTTAGCAGTCTGGAGAGATTAAGCAACGCTTGTGTAAATGGTAGCGATCGCCATAACTGAGGATATGCACGCGCAGATTGTGGAGGCTCAAGGGATCAGTCGCACCCGATTCATCATGGTTGGTGTAAGACAATTCTGCTGGGTCGATGATGGTTACCGTTCCTTTCCCCATCACTTGCAACATGCCATCCCGTTCAAACATGGCACAGGTATCTTCATCAATCCCGATCCCCAAGCGTTCAGGATGAGCGGCGACGGCACTCATTAAACGCGCCATGCGATTGCGATTGTGAAAATGTTGATCCACGATGATTTCCGGGATCAGCCCCAAGCCTGTTGCCATATCCACTAAGGAACGATTCGGGGACTCTCCACTACCGCCCCCAGCAATCATGTGATGTCCCATCACCGCCGCTCCTGCACTGGTGCCAGCGAGGGTAATCTCGCCCTGTTGTACGCGCTGACGCACTTTTTCCATCAAAGGGGTATCGGCAAGTAACCCACACAAGCGCAGTTGATCGCCGCCTGTCATGAATACGCCGGTACATTCTTCGATATAACTCTGTAATTCAGAGTCTTCGGCTTGGGCGCGATCGCGAATATCGAGTACCCGGAGTTCCTTCGCCCCCATGTCCTGAAAAATGTTAACGTACCGTTCGCCAATAATGGCGGGTTCTCGTGACGCTGATGGAATAATGGCAATACGGGCATCAACTGACCCACAACGCCCAAAAAACGTGTGCAGGATTTCTCGTCCATGAACTTTGTCTTCAGCGCCGCCGATAACCAAAATAGCGGTTTTAGTGGATTGAGGCATCCTAGTTCCGTGGTGTTGAGATTCTAACTGCAGCATAATGTGGCTTCTGGGCATAGGTGGTGTCAAATGCTATATATTCGCCTGTTAATAGAAATTGCACTTTATACTTTATATGGCTTTTGGTTCTAGCTCAGCTACACAAACAGGTTGTGGCTGACCTAAACAAGATGTACGACTGAATCCATTGCGGCGGAAAAGTGTTCCTGAGAAACATGGGTGGGGGAGCCAGAGAGATCCTAATCCTGTTTCTTGCATTCATAACGGGGGCGTGATTGCGGCTGCGTAGGAAGCTCTTCATCCAGAACCTGCCCTATGAGGATGCCGATCAAGCGGTCTTCTAGTCCCACGGGTTTAAATGTGGAGCGATGACCAGACCCAATCAGGTTAGCAATTTCCTATAATATCCTTAATATTCTCTGACACGGCTGTTGCATCTCTAGTTCCTTTATCCTGGTTAATAGGGCGCAAATGCCAGTTTAAGAAGACTGGGGAGTGTCAAGGCTCCATTGCACGATTGCGGACTTTCTATTTGCTGCCTATATTCCCACCCCTCACTGCCTGCTTAATCTTCTGTGCGCTTTGATGTTGTTAGTCTGTTTCCAGATTTTTTTACCTCTCCCTTAAGTTCGGGATTATTGGGTAGAGCACTGGCGAAAAAAATTGCCGAAGTGCATTTTGTCAATCCCCGTGACTTCGCTACCGATAAACATCGGCGAGTCGATGATGAACCCTATGGGGGAGGTGTCGGGATGTTGATGAAACCTGAGCCGATTTTTGCGGCTGTAGAGTCCTTACCGATTTTACCCCGACGCGAGGTCATTCTGATGACACCTCAGGGAGAACCGATGCAGCAGCCGTTATTGATGGAATTGGCGACGGGTTACGACCAATTGGTGCTAATTTGTGGGCACTATGAAGGCGTAGATGAGCGAGTTCTCAACTTGGTGACTCGTGAGATATCTTTGGGTGATTTTGTCTTAACCTGTGGGGAAATCCCGGCGTTGGCGCTGATTAATGGGGTGGTGCGGTTGTTACCCGGAACGGTGGGGAAAGTGGAGTCGTTGAAGGCAGAGAGTTTTGAAGCAGGATTGCTCGATTATCCGCAATATACCCGACCGGCTGAGTTTCGAGGGTGGACGGTGCCAGATGTCTTGTTATCCGGAAATCACGCGCAGATTGAGCGCTGGCGGAAAGAACAGCAGATTCAGAGAACGCAGGAACGCCGTCCTGATTTGTATGAGGATTGGGTGAGGGATGAGAAGGTTCCTGATTAAGATTTTGGCCTCTGTGAGGAGTCAGTGAAGGATGACTCCTTACCCGTTCGTTGTCCTGCATCTCGAACGCATGACGGTGACGGCATTCCTCACCCTAGCCGCCACACTGACGATTAGGAGGGTTCAAAACGGGGAAAACTGGGTAAGTCAATGGCTGCCAACGACTTGCGCTTTTTCGGAGTCCTTAGAGGATACAGTGTGGGTGAAGGCCAGTTTGATGGAGGAAGCACCACGTCCTTGGACGGCTCTAGCTCATCGGTATCATAACGTTCCCAGTCGTCCTCATCCTGCGTGGGCGTCTCAGTATCCAGTTCCTCGCTATCCTCGAACGACCAAAAGTCCTGTGCCTCAAGAGGGGACAGTTCTGATTCCTCAGACTCCTCTAGGTTCGTCTCTAACTCTGGTATAAACGGTGATTGAACTTCCCCACCATCCGATTGAACCTCCGCCAAACCAGACGCCTCGGCTAGAGAAGACATTTCGGCAAGCAGTTGCTCTTCCCACTCTTGTTCCGAGCTGTCAGTCTCTGGCTCTGGGAAAGCTTCACTCTGTATTTGAGTTGGCTCCGAGACATCTACCGTTGGAGGAGGATTGGTTTCTTCCAGGCGTTTGAGTAAAGACAACGTCGGTAACTCTGACGTTACTCCTGCATTCTCAGAGGATTCATCCCAAGGTTTCACGGCAACAAACGGCTCTACAGAGGGAGGCTCGATCGCAATCGGGCGACTCCAAAGCGGCTCAAATTCGGATGGGTCTTGGACTAACTCTTGTGCGGCGGACCAGGGTTGAATCGGCTGAGCTTTGTGGATTAAAGAAATGAGTGTGCCACGCTGAGGCGGTTGTTGTCCACTCAACTGGTTAGCCTGGGTCATGTCCAGGGACTTTTCCAGAGCGGTTTTGAATTGCAAGGTTTGCTGCTGCTGTCGATGCAGGCGTGAGCGCAGTTCTCGACAGGTATTGCCGGCTTGCATGAGCTGGTGGGACTGGTCATTGTAGCGCTGCTGGGTTAGGGCGCATTCCCGCTCTAATTGGGCAATTCGTTCTTGAGAGCTTTGTAATTGTTCTGATAAGGTTTCAATTAATAGCTGCTGGCGCACAGCCGCTTGATGGGAAGATTCTAAGGCATGAAACAGACGAGCTAATTGCTCTTGAATCGTATTCATGTCCTCGGCTTGCTGAACAATCAGCATTTCGCGATCGCGTGAGCGCATCAGCTCTTGGTGTAACGCCTCTTGTTTCTCCTTGAGCGCTTGCCTTAACTGAGCGACTTGCTCGTGCAACTTATGATTGCGCTGGCGCATCTTTTGTGCTAAAGCAAACCAATCGGCATCATGGCTACGTCGCAAAGACGCTTCAGTATCGGGCGTCTCAGCCAAATGTTCATCCACCTCAGCCGTTGATGAGGCGAGGGACTCAACCTCTGACTCATCCAACGAATCGGGTTCCGATGCCTGAACAACATCGATAAAATTTCGCAAATCGGAAAGTTTAATAATCTGCGATTGTGGTGATGCGCCACTTCCCTCTGGTACATCAGCCGCACTATCCTCCATCGAGGCAGTGGGTTCAGGGAGGGGCTGGTTGTTCGGGGTTTCAGCTTCGCTCATCGCTCTTCATCCAGAGGGTCACAAATCCAAGAGGTAAGTCAGTGGGGGCAAAGTCTCTGGGTCAAAAAGAGTGGCGTCTAAACCACAACTTAGAGCCAGAGGCGGTATGAAAGAGGGTGCCTATCTAGCCATTTTGAATCCAATGCTTCGCCCTGACATGAGGCAAGGGTGCATCTCGTCGAACTTATCCCTTTCTCCTTACAAAGTAATGCACAAAAATCCCCAGACCTCAAATTTTAAGTTAAACGAATGGAGTAGACTATCCTCATCTAGGCGCTGATCGGTTGGTTGACAACGCTTGTGTCAACAAATCTCGATGCATCAGAGCACGGTCTACCAAGGACTGAATTTGGTCACCCGTCAGGGGGTCGCCATTGGCGTAGTGTTCTAGCCAAGTTTGACTGATTTGATTGGGGTCATTGGGGAGTTGAGTTAAATCCCATCCCGGCATATTTAATTGAGTCATCAGTTGACTGACTTTGGGGTCATAACTTAAAGCAAAACAACGGCATTCTTCTGCCGCTGCCATAATCAGGCTGTGGTAGCGCATCCCGATTGCCATTTCCACACCCCGAAACAATCCTTTCAATTCTCTGGGGTCTTGGAGCTGGAACAGGTGATTGGGTCCAGTGAGCTGAGATTGAATGGATTCAGCGATGCTTAAGTCCTGAGAGGTCTGAAAGGGTACCAGTAGAATACAGGTTTGTGTGGCTTTTTGAAAGTGAACCAAAGCCTGAGTTAGGTTGGCAAGGCGTTCTGGGGTTAGGGTGGGGTGCGATCGCAAGCTAACGGCGACTCTGGGGGCGGGTAAATCCCATAAGCCTTTGACGGGTTTCGAGTCAAGTGCCCAAACCGGATCGGGAGCCTCAAGACAAGGAATTTCCCACTCATGCAAAAGAGCCGCTGAACCGCGATCGCGCACGCTTACCGCCGCACACCCGGCAAAGCACTGTTTGGCTACCCGACGGGTTAAATCGCGCTTGAGAGGGCCAATTCCCTGCGCCCAGGCAATGGTTTTCAAGCCGAGTTGCTGTGCTAACCCCATTAAGCCCCCATAGTAGAGAGGCGACGCCGCACTGGTGACATCTTGAATTAAACTGCCGCCGCCCCAAATAAAGGCATCGGAGAGACGCATAGCCCTGAGGACTTGGAAGGGGGAGGTGCGATCGCAACTTTGCACTTGATAACGCTTACGAGTCTCGGCAGGGTTGCCAGAAAGCACCAGAGGCGTCACCGACTCCGGTAACATTTGCAACAGCGAAGCGAGCAATGCCTCATCGCCACCATTGCCCTTGCCGTAATATCCACATAAAATTGCCCGAATTTGCCCCATGCGAAAACTTTATCAGCTTTCGCTCAACGATACGATAGGTACGGGGTATTAGGACGAATGGCATCGAGGATGTGTCATTCCTTACCCCCTCTTGCCCTTTTTCCTGATTAATGTATTTCCATGAACGCTCTCTCAATTCCTACCTGGATTATTCATGTTTCAAGTGTGATTGAATGGATTGCCGCGATTTGGCTCATCTGGGCTTATGGAGAAGTTAAGCGCGATCGCACTTGGTGGGTTTTGTCCTTCGCCATGTTACCCGCACTAGTGAGCGCCATGTGTGCCTGTACCTGGCACTTTTTTGATAACCCTGCCTCTTTGGAGTGGCTGGTTACTCTTCAGGCATCCATGACGGTTGTAGGCAACATTACTCTCTGTGCGGCGGCTTGGTGGATTTGGCGTTCTTCCTTAATGCCTGAGGGAAAAAATCCGACGATAAAAACGGCTAAAAAAGATGTAACGATTGATGCACCCTAATTTTCAATCTTGAATGGCTAAATTGGCATAACTTAAGATATCAAACCGTAAAAACGCTTAAGTTTGGCTGGTAATATCACTTTTCAACAAGAGGCTAGATTTTTGATTTCCCCTTTATCCTATGATTTCTAAAGACACTTTATTTGCCGTTTCCCTATTTCCTTATCTCGGCTTTTTGTGGTTTCTCACCCGTTCGGGAAAGGTACCTCGTTTAGCACTGATTGGCTTCTACATGACTCTCGTTTTTGTTGGCGTCACTATTCCCGCTGGGATTTACGCCAAAGTGGCTTATGGAGAAGCATTGGCGAATGTGGATTGGCTGCATGGTGGTGCTGAGTTTTTTTTGACCCTTTCTAACATTTTGATTGTTCTGGGCTTTCGGCAAGCTGTGATGCAAGCCAAACAGGGGTCAACGGAAGGATGAAAAATGTCATTTCCCCACCGGTTCACTCTCTTGTAAAGCGGTTACCTCGGCATCAGGCAAGATACCCTTGAAGTCAGGCAAAATAGAGATACATGCCCAAGTACTGATCAGCATGAACTACTGTCTTAATCCCGCCTGTCCAGCGCCCCAGAATCCAGCAGGAACCAACTTTTGCCGGACTTGTGGGTCGAAATTATTGCTGAAAGACCGTTACCGAGCGATAGAACCGCTGGGACAAGGGGGCTTTGGCAAAACGTTCTTAGCGCTGGATGAAGATAAACCCTCCCACCCGCGTTGTGTCATCAAGCAGTTTTTCCCCCAAGCACAAGGCACGAACACGGTGCAAAAGGCAGCCGAGTTATTCACTCAAGAGGCAGTACGGCTGGATGAATTGGGCAAACATCCCCAGATTCCTGAACTGCTGGCGTATTTTTCCCAAGATAGCCAACAGTATTTGGTGCAAGAGTTTATCGATGGAAAAGATTTAGCGCAGGAACTAACCAGTAGTGGGACGTTTAACGAAGCGCAAATCCGTTCACTCCTCAAGGATTTATTGCCTGTGTTGCAATTTGTCCATCAACATCACGTCATTCATCGGGACATTAAGCCCGAAAACATTATTCGCCGCCGCAGTGACAGGCAACTCGTTCTCGTGGATTTTGGTGCCTCGAAGGTGGTGACCGGTACAGCCTTGGGCAAAACGGGAACAGCCATCGGTTCGGCGGGTTTCGCGGCACCCGAACAAAGCTTCGGCAGAGCTGTTTTTGCCAGTGATATTTATGGTCTTGGTGTCACATGCATCCATTTGTTGACAGGAATACATCCTTTTGACTTGTTTGATCCTAACGAGAATGCTTGGGTGTGGCGGAAGGTACTCAAAAATCCCGTGAGCGATGTTTTGGGTCGAATCTTGGACAAAATGGTAGAAAGTGCCATCAACCAACGCTATCAATCGGCGGCGGAGGTGATCAAGGATTTGAACTCTCCGGCACCAGCACCCCAATCGATGGCAGTCAAACAACAGAAGCCAATGACGCCTGTAGCAACACCTTTACAAACTCCACCTGCTGTGGCGAAATCCGGTGGCGCAATTGATGCAGAATTGGCGGAACTCAAGTCTCAGTTTCTGGGTACTCCATCACCCAAAAGTCCGAGCCAAAAACCAGCATCCCAGCCAGTTCCGTCTCCCAGTTCGCAAGCCACTAAAAGTGAAATTGATCACGAACTGGAAGAGTTGAAATCTCAGTTTTTAGGCTCCACTCATCCTAAAAAGCCTCCGGCTCAAACCTAAAAAACCTTGGGAATAAATCGGAACTGAGGAGCCTGAGCTACTTCCAAGCCAACACAAGGAATTTTCTTTTCCAATACAGTTTGACCCAATTGGCTGCTATGAACCTCCAATTCAGCGTTACTTGAAGCTTCAAACAACAAGCGTTGTCCAGGAAATATTACTCGCTCAAAATACCAATCCTGAATATTGGCAATCCGAATAATTTGTACTGAACTTGTGACGTTTTCATAAGCACAAAGTAAGGGAGAAGTAGTATTAGTGAGTTGTAATTTCATTTTTGATATCATCCTTTATTGACAAAATGGCTTCAATGTCAGATTAGTTTTTGAATCCTAATCATGAATCGGTTGAGTTGAAATGACTGTTTATAGAGGCTAGGTCACTTTTTTCCCGCTCTATTCATCCTTAAAATTCCCAAAACTTATTTAAAAATAAAATCAAAACATTATGTTCTGATAAACAACTGATTAACTTTATTCAGTTGCATAGTAGAGACAGGAAATACGTCCACTCCCACCAAAGTTTTTATAAGGTGGAGCAGTTGAGTTTACAGCGTCGGTTCAGTCAGCACCGACATGTCAATTTTTCGCAGGAGCCGCAGCTCCACTCACCCTTGACATTGTTTCTTAATGATACAATATTTTACAAATATTTAATGGGCTTAATTTTCAGTTACCAACAAGCGCAGAAGTACGAGCTGAAAATCCCGCTCTCTTCAGAGCGGCAACGGCTGTATTACAATCCTGTACCCAGTATTTAGCGTTAAAGCGCACGAATTGCTGATGATTCGGCACCGTTACTGTTGCCAAGACAGGGACTTTGGCTTGATTTTTTTGCCCTGAGTGGGCTTGCAAAATTGATTTGAGTTGATTAAGTTCACTTTTAGTAACACGTTGCGGTGGCAGTTCCACAATCACCATCGGTGCGGTTTCAATTAACTCGGCATCTTCAATAATCATTTGGGTTTGATCTTCTCGTTTATCCACTTTGCCCCAAACAATCAGACGGGTATCAGCTTTGATAAAGTTCTCAATGCGTTCGTAAGTGGCAGGAAAGACAACGCCCTCTGCTTGTCCACTCAAATCTTCCATCTGGACAATAGCCATACGATCGCCTTTTTTGGTAACAATCGGCTTAATCTCCGTGAGCATGACAATGACACTAATGGTCGTTCGCTTTCCGTGTTCAGCTAAATCTGAAAGACTAATGGGAGATAAAACTTTAGTGGCTTGGAGAGCGGATTTTAGAGGATGATCAGATACATAAAAACCAAGTAATTCTTTTTCGAGGCGGAGTTTTTCTTGGGGAGTATAATCTTTAATATCAGGAGGTTTGGGAGCTGATTCTAAA
>DATNQL010000283.1:0-3902 GCA_036704025.1 Stenomitos sp. | reverse complement strand
ATGCTGACGAATACTAATGAGGCGTTCGGGACTTGCCCCGATAAAGTTTTGTCCATTCCCGTTACTACTGGAAAAGATATAACAATCGGGATGACGTTTACGTAAGGTATCTAAAGAATCAACTAAATTAAAAGGCTCTGGAGAGAGGACATCAATGGCGCTTGCTAGCACAATTTTTCTCAATTGATTCGCTCGGATCGATTCTAAGGCCGATAAGACGGATGACTTGAAGCGCTCTGCATTTTTAGGGGCTTGCTTAATTATTTTATGAGGGGCAATCTCAAAAACGTTGGAAACTCGGCGTTCGTACCAGCTAATTCGCCTAAGTTGGTTGCATAATCGTTCGATTAATAATTGCAGGTTGGTCTGAGGATTAATTTCAACATTGGCAACTACGACACAGCTACCCTGATGACAAGAAATTTGCCAACGAGGCAAGAAAATTGTAGCAGCTGGGAATGGAGAGTGAACCGCCTGTTTCTTATCAAAAAAGGTGAAGCTACAAAAGAAATGGGGGCCAGAAAAGGGTGCGTTAAGGTTACCACTGGGGAGGGTATTCTCCAATGTCATCTGGATAAATTGTTGTGCTTTTTTGAAACGATTAGCTCCTTCAATTTTTAGGCAAAGGGTCGCGTCAATGGCAGCGATCGCTTCTCGTTTACTGGCTTTTTCAAAATAAACTTGTAATTGGTCAGGTTTAGCGATCGCTTGAAGCACCGCTAATGGGTCGAGGGGTTCAATTTCTTGAGAGATACTAACAATCTGGGGATAACCTTTGACAAGGGACTGCTGTTTTCCCGTCAAGAGAAGTTGATGCAACTCTTTGCGGTCTTGAAAGAGATGGGTGCGATAGGGGGTGACTGGCATAGAAGCTTCAGATAGTAAAGTTTTTTGAAGTTCTGTTCTAAAGTCTCATTAACAATGGTGGGATGTCTAAAGGGAGATACTTGCTCCTTACCTAACCCCTAGTGTCCATTGACACTTATTTAGACTCGACTGCCACCCAGTCATCCCAAAGCGGCTGAGTGGCTGAAGGCTCTACCGACAGCACAGATGAGCAGTTCTGTAATGCCGACTTACTTATCGTACCGAAGAAAGGCTCACCCACTCGTTGATACTGGATGATACCAACTGTTGCCCGTCGCACGGATAGGGTGCGATGGATTCTCAATACCATACAAGAGTAGGAGGAAGTAACGGACTTGACAAACTTCCGACCCAAAGTTCATCCTTACAAAGAACGTTAAAAATTGTAGCAAGTTGTTTTTAGTTCAGTTTATTCATTCAGTCTGATGACTACAAGTCTGGTTGAACAGTCAAACACTAAATTGTGGCTAGCGGCTATCAAGCCGCCCATGTACACCGTTGCGATCATCCCGATTTGGGTAGGAACGGCTGTGGCTTATGCCGAAACTCGAATCATTAATGGTGCCATTTTTTTCACCTTCTTAATGTCAGCGATTTTGATTATTGCTTGGCTCAATTGCAGCAATGATGTGTTTGATTCAGAAACGGGGATTGATAAAAATAAAGCCCATTCTTTGGTGAATTTAACGGGAAATAAACAGCTAATTTTTGCGTTGAGCAATTTATTTTTAGTCGTTGGTATTTTGGGCATTGTCGCGATCGCGTGGTGGCAGCGAGAGTTTACTGTCATTGGCCTTATCCTTCTGTGTTGTGCGTTAGGGTATACCTACCAAGGACCGCCCTTTCGCTTGGGTTACCAGGGGTTAGGGGAAATTATTTGTTTTATCACCTTTGGCCCCATGGCAGTGGCAGCGGCTTACTATTCTCAGACGCAAAGTTGGTCAATCAACTGTTTCGCGGCGTCGGTTGTTGTGGGTATTGCTACGAGTATTATTTTATTTTGCTCCCATTTTCATCAGGTAGAAGATGACATCGCCGCCGGCAAGCGATCGCCGATTGTTCGTTTGGGTACAAAACGCGGTTCTCAAGTCTTATGGGGGTTTGGTGGCAGCGTTTATGCTTTGACGGGTTTGTTTATCCTGTTAGGAAATTTCCCGATTTGGACGTTATTCGTATTTGCCAGTTTACCCGTTGCCCTGAAGTTATGTTGGCATGTTCATCAGCACCACGACCAACCGGAGAAGGTGAGTAATTCTAAATTTATTGCGGTGGGGATGCATTTTTGGAGTGGATTGCTGTTGGGTTTGGGGTTTGTCTTGACGAGTGGTTAATTTAGGTTTTTGGGTCTTTGACAAGGCGATTGATTTATTTTTAACGAACCACAGAGGCGCAGAGAACTCAGAGGAGCAATGAAAGGAGAGAGAAAGTCAAGTGAGATGTTTTATCAGTTTGACTTTCGCCCTTACCAGCGTCCTTTTAAGCGTGCACTTTCTACCCATCACGGGAACTGGAATGTGCGTGAGGGAATTATTCTGCGCCTCACCCATGAAACGGGACGAATCGGTTGGGGTGAGATTGCTCCAATTCCCTGGTTTGGTTCTGAAACTTGGGAGCAAGCCTTAGATTTTTGTCAACAATTACCAGCGAAAATTACAGCAACCGATATTTTTTCCATCCCGGCTCAACTTCCGGCTTGTCAATTTGGTTTTGAGTCAGCGTGGGTATGGGGAGATGAAGAGAATAGTGCAAATTTCCAATCTCAACTTCCCTTCAGTTATCTTTTGCCGAGTGGGGAGACGGTGTTACAGCTATGGCAAATTCCTTGGCATCAGGGAAGTCGAACGTTTAAATGGAAAATTGGTGTTGCCTCCATTGAGGAAGAACTGAAAGTATTTCATCCGTTAATTCAATCCCTACCAACATCGGCAAAGTTACGCTTGGATGCCAATGGGGGACTCACTCCGGAAGAAGCACATCAGTGGTTGAGGGTAACTGATTCGGCAGAAATCGTTGAGTTTCTAGAACAACCCTTACGGCCTGAACAATTTGACACGATGTTGGAGATGAGTACTCAATATTCGACGTCGATTGCCTTAGATGAATCTGTAGCAACCCTTGACCAATTGGAAGATTGTTACCAGAGAGGATGGCGGGGGATTTATATCATTAAGGCGGCGATCGCCGGTTCTCCCAGACGCCTACGCCAATTCTGCCAACAATACGCCATTGATGTGGTTTTTTCATCGGTTTTGGAAAGTGCGATCGCAAGGCAATCCGCCCTCCAACTAGCGGCTGAACTCTCTAACCCCAATCGTGCTGTTGGTTTTGGGGTAAATCACTGGTTCAACGAAGACGATGAAACCTGGTTGAAGCATCTATGGAAGAACCTTTAGCGTATCTCAAACAACGTATTAATGACGATTGGCTCATTGATGATCATCGTCAGCAATTGAATGCCCTCACTGAAGAATTCTTCCAGCAATTAACTAAATACTCTCCGGGGGGAATACCACCCAAAGTCCTGATAGCCGAACACAATCCCCAGCGATTTCTTGCCGCCTTCCTAGCTGCGGTTGCTGCCAACTGTCCCGTTTTCTTATGCAATCCCAACTGGGTACAACAGGAATGGCAACCAGTATTGGAAATGGTTCAACCCGATTTAATTTTGGGGCAACCCATGACATTACCCACACCCCATTACCCACACCCCATTACCCATTACCCATTACCCAATCACATCATGATTCCCACCGGAGGTTCCTCCGGAAAAATCCGCTTTGCCGTTCACACTTGGGAAACGTTAATGGCATCGGTGCAGGGATTTCACCAATATTTTGGCAACAATCAGGTGAATTCATTTTGTGTCTTGCCCTTATATCATGTCAGTGGATTAATGCAATTTTTGCGTTCCTTGACGACAGGCGGACAGCTAATGATTACATCCTTTAAACAGGTGGAAGCGGGTGAAAAATTTAAGATTAATCCTGCGGAATTTTTCATCTCTTTAGTCCCAACCCAGCTCCAACGTTGTCTGC
>DATNQL010000282.1:0-2301 GCA_036704025.1 Stenomitos sp. | reverse complement strand
TCTTCGAGTAGCTCTCGGTTGGCCGTTGATTTTGGTAAAGAGGGCGTATTCCTCAACCCAGACAGTGTAGGTGTTGGTAACTTGGGCGTTGGTGTTGGCTCTGGTGACTCCCAGGAATCAGATGAAGTCGGTTGTGGCGTTTCAGGTTGTCTCTTGGAAAAGTCGGAAGTACAGCCTGCTAAGCTGAGCAACAGCGCGACGGCTGTAACCGTCCTCAAACACCGCTGACGCGGATTGAGAGAGACAATTTCAGTAAATGGAGGGAGCATTGGGTTCATTGCCCATGTGGTTGAAGTCGTTACTGTTTTCCCTGCACCCTGTCGCCACTTTAACAAAGGGATTGGTATCTGGCGACGTAAAAACAATCTGATATACTTAAGACGCTCAGTTTTTGATGTAATCCGGATTTTTTTCAAGTTTAATTGACCTTCGCTTTATTGCTTCATCGCCACAGGTACACCAGTATCGAGCAATCGGGCAAAGGGTTCGAGGAAATGTTCGTTTGTATCGGCTACTGAGCCGATGAAATTTAGCTAATAATAAGGAATTAGAGAACGGCTCTCAAGTTGGAGTGCATAACACTAATGGAAAAAGCCACGTTTGGAGCGGGTTGTTTTTGGAGTGTGGAGGCAGCATTTCGGAAAGTTAAGGGAATAACATTAACTTCTGTGGGGTACATGGGAGGGCATTTTCCCAACCCTTCCTATCTCGATGTCTTGTCGAGAATCACAGGTCATGCAGAAGTTGCACAGGTCGAATATGACCCCAATCAAGTGAGCTATGATCAGCTTCTTGATGTGTTTTGGAATATCCACGACCCCACATCCCTAAATCGTCAAGGTCCAGACCGAGGGGAACAATATCGTTCCGTCATCTTTTTCCACAATGCCCAGCAGGAGGAAGCCGCGAAACGCTCAAAACACAAGTTACAAATGTCCGGTAGGTTTGACAAAAATATTGTGACGGAGATTAAGCCGGCGAAGGATTATTATTTAGCCACTGAGGAGCATCAGCAGTATTTCGAGACAAAAGGAAAACGCCAAAGCGGGGCTAAACCCCGCTTTGAAAGCTAAAACTAGAACGTTGGGAAGCTCAAGTTATAACCAATGAACCTGAAACTTATCAACCTAACCGACTCCTCGTTTATTGAACACTAGAACATCTCGCTGCGTTAACATGAATGACAAGAGTTAGGCTCAACAAATTTCAGCGTTCAACTCTTTTATCGACCAATTCCTCGGAAGTGGAACCCAGCACGTTCTAACATTTCCCGATCTAGGAAATTACGACCATCAATCATCACGGGATTGCTCATGAGCTTCGCCATCTTGGCATAGTCTAGCTTCCGGAATTGTTCCCAGTCGGTGACGAGGACTAAAGCATCGCAACTGTCGGCAAGTCGTTCTGGATCGGTTTCCACAATCACGCCCGATAGCCCGTGACGCATTCCAGTTTGGGAAATAATAGGGTCGTAAGCCTTAACTTTTGCCCCCAATCGGTTGAGTTGCTCAATCAGATGCAGTGCTGGGGCATCGCGCAAATCATCAGTATCGGGCTTAAACGTTAAGCCGAGTAGTCCGATGGTTTTCCCCTTAAGAATTTTCAGTTCTTGCTGAAGTTTTTCCAGGCAAATCAAGCGCTGGCGATCATTAACACTAACAGCCGCTTTGAGAAGTTGAGCTTCATAGCCATAATCATCGGCGGTATGAATCAGCGCAGAGACATCTTTGGGGAAACAGGAGCCACCCCAACCAATACCTGCTTGCAAAAATTTACTCCCAATCCGCGAGTCTAAACCAATGCCTTTGGCAACTTGAGTGACATCCGCACCGACGCGATCGCAAATATTAGCCACTTCATTAATAAAGCTAATTTTAGTGGCTAAAAAAGCATTCGCCGCATATTTAACCATCTCAGCCGAGCTAATATCTGTCACTAACACCGGCACTGGAGGCAGGGATTTATCTTCTGCAAACTGGCGCTCGACAATCGGAGCATAGAGTTCTTTCATCATGGAGATCGCCCGATTACTCGTACTCCCTAGTACAATTCGGTCTGGGTTAAAGGTGTCGTAAATAGCAGAGCCTTCCCGCAAAAACTCTGGATTACTCACCACATCAAACTGGGTGCCACTGTCTAATAGAGCTTCTCCTCCAGAAACGCCACCCGCAGCAACCAAAGATGTCTGACGTTCTGCCACACCATCAAGCACAATCATCCGCACCCAA
The DNA here is from genome assembly GCA_036704025.1 of Stenomitos sp. Lineage (GTDB taxonomy): Bacteria > Cyanobacteriota > Cyanobacteriia > Cyanobacteriales > Coleofasciculaceae > Allocoleopsis. Next base: position 73 of record DATNQL010000282.1, on the reverse strand, counting down.
TCCCCAGAGCCAATCGGTACGGTGGACTTATTCACAATCACCTTATAGCCGCCGTCCAAATGGGAACCAATGC
>DATNQL010000281.1:0-6239 GCA_036704025.1 Stenomitos sp. | reverse complement strand
GCTGCACTAGACGATTAATTCTTCCCTCACCAGAGGACTAAAGTTCTCACGACAAACTCTCTACAGATTTAAGGTCAATCTTCATCGTCACTTAATCGGCAACGCCCAATGGTGTCGCACTCAATCCGCTTCTGGCGATCGCTCATAATAGTGGCTAAGTCAGGGCGTCCCGTGAGAGCGAGTCGCCAGTCTGCCCAGATTTCGTATAGGGTATCTACAATCCAACCAATCACAGGTAGCCTCGTGGCAGCATAAATCCACCCCATTCCTAGGATTTCGTAGACTCGACGAAAAACCTCCACATTTTTGATCACAGTGCCGTCGGGGAGTACTGCATGGATTCTCCCCATTGCCGTCTCAAAGTCTACGCCGCCATTCGCTTCAGGAGTATAGTCATCGTCGGCAATGTTCACAAACGCCACTTTTCCTCGACCGGCATCGCGTTTTCTCAAGAAGTTGACTTCTCGCACACACAACGGACATTCACCGTCGTACAGCAATTTAATTTGCCAGGACGGTTGTTCAGATACAGGTACGACTGTAATGGATTCGTGGGGTTGGGTGTTCGACGAGGGCATAGGTGGTTACAGAATCAATTAGCGTCGGAACCTGGTTAACAATCTCCCCAGCAAGGAGATGGAGATTTTACTGGCTTATTTGTTACTAATTGTAACGAATTGTTCATGTTGGACGGGAGTAGATGTTGGGTAACAAGAGGGCCAACCCAAACTAAGGCAGTTGGCGATAGCCTTAGCGAAGCGAGACGTAATTTAGCGCTGCTGCTTTCAGCTGTTCGCACTAAAAATCCCGTCAAATGCTTGATGCTAGAATCATTCCATGAATTTTGAATGGGACGAAAACAAGGCGGCAAGAAATCTGTCAAAGCACAGAGTCTCGTTTGAGGAAGCCAAAACCGTTTTCGATGATCAGCTCTATGTTGACTTCTACGATCCAGACCACCCTGAGGATGAGGAACGTTACCTTATTGTTGGAGAGTCAAACCGGGGACGTTTGCTGATTGTCTCTTATACAGAGAGAGGAGATGTGATTCGCCTGATTAGTGCAAGAGAAGTAACACGAGCCGAACGAGAAGCTTATGAAGAAGGTTAAGCCAGAAATGGAAGATGAGCTGCGGTCAGAATATGACTTAAAGAGCCTACGAGTCAGAAAGTTAGGCTCTGGGCGGAAGAGTTTTGGTGGGACAACTGTAAGCTTAGAGCCTGATGTTGCAGAGATGTTTCCTAATGCTGAGGCAGTCAATGAGGCTCTACGGTTTCTGATTAGGGTTATACAGGAAAATCAAGCTCTTGCTCCCAAAATTCAGCGTAGTACTTCGTTGGAGCGAACGGACGAAAGCCTTTAATGCGCTATTATCGTTAACGCTGAAATGCGATCGCTGCATTTGGTGTTGATGTGGTTGACGCAACTAAATGCTAATTTTCCTGGCATCTAGCCAGCCTATTGCATAGGCGGTGATCGTACTATTAATTTTAAGCTTGTTAAGCTGCGGCGCATCTAAATTGGATATAAAAATTTTTGAAAGGGGTGTGGGGTGTAGGGTGTGGGGTGTGAAGGTATACAAATTAAATGCGTAACAGCTTAGTTAACCCGGATTTGGTATCAAATACATAAATGTTCGCTACAAATCACTCTCCGCGTCCCCGTGTCAATCATCTGTAGCAAACTTAAGGAGAAACGATATAAGTATTGTTAGATTTTTAGGGTCGTTGTGCCATCTGAGTTGGTCCTAGTGAACCGGCTAAAGCTGTCTGCTTCTTAAGTTCCTGAGCCACAAAGTCTGGCACCTTAACGTCTGCTCCCTGACGCAAACAGCAATCGTGTACGGCAAGCAGAAAGCCTTGAATAGCACCAGGTGCCCCCGGCATGGTTGCAGCTTGGCTGAGGAATTTGCGCCACTGTCCCTGATTTTTCCCGTAATTCTCAATTAACTGCAAAGCCGCGAGGTATTCGGCGAGGGGGTCGAGGGCAAAGCGGATTTGGTCTTGAGCAGGGCCGATGGTTTGGATTAGACGCAGACGGTGTTCTAAATATTTTAGGCGAACTTCTGCATCATCTCCAGTTAAAAGCGCAATCGCATCTTTGCGTTTAGCCGTTGCGGGTCGATAGGTTCCCTTCAAGCATTCCCAGGCTAGTGCTTTAGCATCTTCCTGAATGATACGATCGTCTAGCTTATCCCCATTCACATCGCGGTTGAGTTCGTTTAAGTAACTGAGCATGAGGTCGGGGATATTATCGGGTAAGGGCGTTAAACCTTGTGTTCCTGTACCCGCTGCTGTGCTGTCTTGACGGGCAATCAACTGTTCGGCATACAGCTTAGCCAGCAACACGGTGATGTTGCGCGTTCCCACCATCGTGGACAGTCGGCTACAGGCGTCGAAAAACTCCGTATCTGTGAAGCGATCGCGTTTTCCTCGTTGCGTGAGATAGGCTTCCATAAACGAGGAGAGTCGATTGCCTTCAATTCGCAGGGGTTTGAGCGTGGTTTTGGTAACTTTGCCCAGCGTTTCCTCGGTGCGCGAGGTGATCACCAACGCATTAACACAAAAATCTGGCAACTCAGGACGAATCGCTTTGCGCGTCGCCTCCGTCATTTCCGAAAGGTGATCGACAATAACGAGAATGCGCCGTTGTCGCAGCAGACGTTCCAGCAGTTCCTCAGAGATTGGATCAGCCTCATTGGTTAAATCTTGCAACTGTCCTCGGATAGCGGCAATGAATGGTGGTTTGTCCGTTGCTTCAAAGTCCAATTCCTCCTCAATTAATACAGGCAGCATCTGATGTTCGCACAGCCGTTCTGCCGGATCATCGGAGGTCGCCCACTTGGCAATTTGACAGGCTAAGCTGGTTTTTCCGGCACCTCCTTCACCCCAAATCAGCAGGCAACCGCGCTGCTTTTTGAATTTGGGCTGTAAATCTTGGGCGGTAAGTTGGGGGACGGTTTCGCCATCAAGAACGACGGGGACGGGGATGTACACGTTGCGATCGCGCACGGTATCCTTTTGTTGGAATTCCTCTCGCACAGATTTCAGGTGTGATGCCACCCAACCATCCAGCACTTTGGGGTGGTAATGGAAGAACCCGACAAATAAGGCATATCGAATCGGCACACTAATCCCGATTACGGGCAGGGGAACATCAGTGTAAGGTTTGAGGGCGTTGTTAATTTGTAGCAACCACAACGGGCGCACCCGGAGGAGAATGAACCAGATCAGGGGGACAAAAAGAATGTAAGCGATCGCGCCTAACCACCATTTATGCTGAAGTATCCATTCCAAAGTGCGATCGAATAGGCGGGTTTGTTTTTCCGCTTGCAGTGCCAAGAGAGGACGGCGAACAACGGCGATGGATTCCTCTGGAAACTTGGCTTCTGGGTCTTCTACAATTTTGAGAGCTTTCTCTAAGTCGGAGATGTCTTTGTCCAACTCGGTGTTGGATAGCTTCTTGGCTTTATCCTGAAACACACCCGCAATTCCTCCCAATCCGTTGGCAGCATTGCGTCGAACTTCCACCTTGTCATCTTGTAAAGCCGCAATCAGCGCAGGAATGGCAGGTTTGGCTTCTAAACCAATTCGCCCTAAGGCAGAAGCCGCATTCAAGCGAACGTATTTATTCTCATCCTTTAAGGCGGTAATCAGGGCAGGTACGGCGGTTTTGGCTTTGGCACCAAATTGCCCTAAAGCATCAACAGCCCCTTGGCGAACGTGCTTCGCTTTGTCTTGCAAGGCGTTAATCAGAGCAGGCACGACGGTATCCGCATCCGCACCAATGCGTCCCAAAGCCATTGCCGCATTCCAGCGAACTTCTGCATTCGTGTCCTGGAGGGTGACGATGAGAGCAGGGACGGCGCTGGAGGCGGCAGAACCGATTTTTCCTAAAGCATAGGCGGCAACTAATCGCAGGTTTCGATCCGAGTCGTGCAGAGCTTCAATCAGGTCAGGGACGGCTGTAGAGGCTTCTGGGCCAATTTTTCCGAGTGCATAGGCGGCAATTCGGCGAATGTATTCATCCTGATCATGCAAGGTAATTAGCAGCGTGGGGACGGCGGCTGAGGCTTCGGCACCGATGTCTGCAAGGGCAGAAGCGGCACGCCAACGAACTTGCTGATTTTCCGCTTTCAGGGCATCGATGAGAAAGGGAACGGCGGGGGAGCCAATTTTTGCGATCGCATCGGCAGCATCATGGCGTACCCGAAAATCAGTATCGGTGAGTTTCTCAATTAGGGGAGAAACTGGGGTGTATGGGACGGGTTGCGCCCAACTGTTGCCACTTAGCTGTAAGAACAGGAACAGGCAGAGAATGACAACCTTGAATACTGCGGCTGTGAGGACTTTAGCTTGAGTGTGTTTAACCACGCACTTACCTCTAGAAGTCTTCTATTTTAAACTTCACGGAGAAGGGGGTAAATTACGCAACTTGAGCGAGCTCACATTTTGAATCATATTTTTTAACGCTCCGGAGCGCAGAGGGGGACACGGAGAGACGCGGAGGTTTTTGCATAATTCCCAGGACTTACGTACTCGCCCCCCTAACCCCCCTTGCCGATACCTTCTTCTCCGATTAGAGCAACACTACTCCCGCTATTGAGAACCTCGAATACCCGCCGGATTTCCCTGTCTCGGTTGAAGAACAGTTGCAAATCGTCTACTCTACCTTGTTGGGGAATGAAAGGGTTAGAATTACTCCCCTCTCCTTGTAGGAGAGGGGCTGGGGGAGAGGTTATCCGAAGATTATCGGTATTAAGCAGTGGTTGAAAATCTAGCTTTGATGCTTGCTGTTTATATCGGTGTTCTATTGGATTCTTAAAATTGCGCTTGGTGACGTTTATTCCTAAATCTTCTTTAATCCTCTTGCATAACTTTGACCCAGCTTCTCTCACATATTGGTCAGATCGAAAAGCCTTAGCCGTAATTTTTTTGTAACTGACGAACCCGCCCATTCAACCAATCGCTAAGCATAAAAAATAACATTAGTTAGGTTTTAGCTTTGATTTGGTACTTGCCGCTCACCCGCCAGGGAATCAATTCCCTGCGTCATAGCTCAAGTCCTCTGAAGAGGACTACACCTTAAACATTTTAAGAATTTCAGTCCATTTGAATGGACTTAATCTATTAGCCCGGAAATTAATTTCCGGGCGGGTTTTGTCATTTCCCGATATTTTCGTAGTTATCTAAACTCGTAATTTCTCTGAAATTATTTTTAATTTCGTAACAAAAAACACTTGCCCAAATGTAGACAAGTTACTACAATAGTAATGTTGCAACAGCAACGGGTCAGGAGCCAACCCCGCACCGTGGAAAGTCAAGGGTTGGCTCTGGCTCCAACAAACGAAGGAGTTAAATTTATTATGACGAAAAAACCATCCCTTAATCCTTGGGCAGTGGCGCGTCAACTTCCCAGCCTGAAATGGTTAATCATTGCCCGCTATCGCTCTCGCTCCGATGCAGACGGACATCTCCTGCTTTTGCGCCAACGTGTCCCCAACATGCAATTTAAGGTTGTCTTCGATGTAAGCGATCGCAAGTAATACATCCTTAGCTCCCCCTCTTACCTCTTAGGGGTTGGGGGGGTCAATGCATAGCAACACAAAAGTGAGATGGTATGAGAGCCATTAATCGGCTTTCCTATGTCTGTAGAACCGTTTATCTAAAATTAATAAAGCTGCTAGCTGATTTGGAATTAAAGCAATGGTTACTCAAGTACCATCTCCCGCGCAAAAAGACATTATCTACCCCGAAAGCGACGGGCAACCAATGGCAGATAACACAAAGCAGTTTAACTGGATTGTTGCCATCAAGTTAGGCTTAGAACTATTGTTTACCAACGACCCGAATGCATTTGTTGCAGGCAACTTACTCTGGTATCCCGTCGAAGGGGATAACAAAACCAGGTGCGCTCCTGATGTCATGGTTATTTTTGACAGACCCAAAGGAGATAGGGGTTCTTATCAACAATGGCGAGAAGACAACATTCCCCCGCAAGTCGTGTTTGAAATTCTCTCTCCTGGCAATACTGTCAAAGAGATGATTGAAAAATACAAGTTTTACCAACGCTATGGCGTTGAAGAATATTATCTGTATGACTTCAGGGGGCGACAAGCGCCCCCAAAGCCAGATGCCAAAGGCGTTTTACCTGGTAAGCTGCCGCCCAAAATACCGAGCTTATTGACAATGTGATTCAGACAGGGGTAGCAACGCTTGTTACCAGCCGTATCCTGGGTG
>DATNQL010000280.1:0-4462 GCA_036704025.1 Stenomitos sp. | reverse complement strand
GTGTAGGGTGTGGAAATATGCTTTCTTAAATGCGTTACAGCTTACAACTTAGTATCAATACACATTATGCTTTTATCTGCAACTTGCTATAAGTAGAACATCTATTTTGTTCTCTGTACGGAGTCGTGCCAGAAAACTATGTCATCATCTACTCAACCCAAAGCCGTCAAATCTACCACCAATAGTCCTCATCACCAAATTGTGATTGTGGGCGGAGGTGCCGCTGGTATTACCGTCGCCTCCCAATTACTCGTCAAAAATAGCAAACTCGACATTGCCATCATCGAACCGTCCGATAAGCACTATTACCAGCCCGCTTGGACGTTGGTTGGCGGAGGACAGTTCAAAGCAGAAGATACCGTTAAGCCAGAAGCCTCCTGTATTCCCAGTGGCGTTACCTGGATTAAGGACTATGCTACCGAATTCGACCCCGACAACAACCTGGTGAAAACCCGCGAGGGAAAACAGGTTGCTTATGACTACTTAGTGGTCTGTCCCGGTATTCAGATTGATTGGAATGCGATCGCCGGATTGAAAGAAGCGCTAGGAAAAAATGGTGTATGCAGTAACTATAGCTTTGAAGGCGCTCCCTACACCTGGGAAACTCTTCGCAATTTTAAGGGAGGCAATGCCCTCTTTACCTACCCGGCAACTCCAATTAAATGCGGCGGTGCGCCCCAAAAAATCATGTACCTCGCCGATGATACCTTCCGCCAGAATGGGGTTCGCAACCAGACAAACGTGATGTTTTGCAGCGCCGTTGCTGCCATTTTCCCGGTTCCTGCCTATGCAGAACCGCTGATGCAGGTGGTTAAACGTCGGGACATTCAGCTCAACTTCAAACACAACCTGAAGGCTATCCGGGCTGAAACGAAGGAAGCGGTGTTTGATGTCACCACAGATGACGGGGTGAAAGAGGTCGCCATCCCCTACGACATGATTCACGTTACCCCACCCATGAGTGCTCCAGACTTTATCAAAAACAGCAAACTGGCTGGAACCGAAGGGCCGAGTAAAGGCTGGGTCAATGTCAATAAAGACACCTTACAGCACAACGTTTATCCCAATGTTTTTAGCTTAGGGGATGCCTCTTCTCTCCCTATTTCCAAAACAGCAGCCGCTATCCGAGGACAGGCACCGATACTCGTAGAAAACTTGCTAGCGGTGATGCAGACTCACTCCCTGAGTGGCAAATACGCCGGTTACACTTGCTGTCCGCTGATTACAGGTTACGGCACCGTGATCATGGCAGAATTTGACTACACCAACCAACCTCTGTCCACTTTCCCCATGGACCCCAGGGAGGAACGTTATAGTATGTGGCTGATGAAGCGTTATGTTTTACCTTGGGTTTACTGGAATCGAATGCTCAAGGGTAAACAGTTTGAGGGACAAGTCCTGAAAATTAAGGGATGGAGACCAAAAACCACTTGAGAGGATGGTGCTGGCGACTCCAGGTAGGGCTAGACTTCGTTTAAGTGGGCTAGTGCAAGAGGGCAGAAGGCAGACCGGAGCTTTAGTGAGGACAGAAGGCAAGAAAGTTTGTACCATAAGCTTTTTAACCTTTTTCAACTGGATAGTTATTTCTGCCACACTGCACCAAGAATCCCACACGATGAAAAGCCATGGGAGTGTCAATACAAACTCTCCACTGATTAGGGTGGCATTGCCGGACACCCTCTAATATCGTTTCTGTTTAAGTTTGCTACAGATGATTGACACGGGGACTCACAGACGCGGGGACGCGGAGATTGATTTGTAGCGAACATTTAGGTATTTGATATAACCCCCCCCCGAAATTCGGGGGGGGAATCAAAAAGCGCCTATGTCTTGGTTTTGAGTTCGTTCAGTGCGGCTCGAATCGTTTCAATTCGTTTACGGTTCACACCTAAGTCCGATTGTCCTAGACGCGAGGCAGAGCGAACGTGGATAACTTTCGCACTGGAATCGAGTAAGAATTCCACATCATCGACATACCCCATCAGCTTACTTTTGAATTCTGCGTAGAGGTAATTCTCGGTTTCTGTGATAATGGTTGTCCTGTCCAGGTTCTGAATGACTCTCTTGAGGTCAGCCATCGCCTGTGTGGGTGTTGAGTCAAACGTTAAAGGCTCAATTTTATGCACAGCATCTTGGCTTTGGCTGTTGACGCAGTTGGGGCTGCTAGGGCAGGCGGCTAGTTGCCCAGATGCCTGAATACCGATATTTGTAGGTCGTGTTCCGGCAAACATTGTTCCTCCTGAAAAAGCTAGCGTTACCCCCAACCAACAAATAGCAATGAGAACTAAAGAGATAGTGATGATCAGGACTGACCGAAGGGGCGATGATTTTTGGGTCTCTATGCTCATTGGGCGGGTAAGTTGTTTTGTAAACTTTCTTTAAAAACCTTACCAAATAGCTAGGAGAGTACTAAATTAATCCTTCGAGCTCGATCGCCTCAATCAACTGAAGACCACGAGGGTCGCCCACTCTCAAAAGTGCAGCTTTAGCGTCTTCTTGCACACCCAGGTCTTCATCTTCAGCAAAGGCTTCCAGCAAGCCATCAATCGCCCCCCCATAGATGGCATTGGAGGGAAGTTCCCGACATAGCTGTCCGATTGACCATGCACAATTACTCCGCACCGCTGCCACTGGGTCTTGTTTCAGGGCTGTAATGAGGGGTGGAATACAGGCCACAATGTCTCCATACTGCAACTGAGCCATTTGGGCTAAAGCACTCGCTGCCCACAACCGCACGGCTGAAATCTCATGTTTCAGGGCGTCAGTCAGAGAAGGCAAAGCGCGGCGATCGCGGCAGTTACCTAATGCCCAAACGGCACCTTTACGCACATAACCATTCCAATCGCGATTCAACTGCTCAATTAATGGCTCGACCGCTGTGGGACTTGGATTGCGTCCCAGGGCATAGGCTGCGCTCACTCGTACCAAAGGGCACACATCTTTCAAAAGGTTAATCAGATGAGGAATGGCTCTCTCATCTTGAATTTCACAAAATGCCCGTGCTGCCAGCATCCGTTGCGGCGTTTCCCGTGCTGTTAACAGTGCCAACATGGCTTCTGGATCAGGCTTTTGAGCTTCTGACTCGCTATCAATCGGCTCTATTGCATCTAGAGGGTCTTCTAGATCAGCCGCATCGAGTACGCTCAGATCGTCATCATCATTGTACATAGTTGATAAAGTATCCTATCCCACCCGATTTCACCAGTCTCTTCTCGCGACTTTTTACAACTGAAGCTAGCCAAAGATTACATTATGTTAATTAAAATTAGATTGAATCGGCTAATATTTCTCATTTAATCACGGGGGACGATGTGACTGACACCTCGAAGAAGAGTGGAGCCGGCACTCATAGGAAGATTAAGGAGAGAGGGGCTTGACCATCCACAACGATTGAGTTTGGTAGCCCAATTGATGGTAAAGTGCTAGCGCGGGTTGGTTGGATTGAAAGACTTGAAGGCCAATCTGGCGATCGCCCCTGGCTATAGCCCAGTTTTCGGCATGACGCATTAACTGCGAACCAAGACCCTGACGCCGATGTTCGGGCATCACATAAAGTAAAAAAACATGAACATGGCGATCGCCCCGCACCTGATCGATGGCATTTCCTAGCCAGATACAACCCACGGACTGACGCCTGACGGATGGGTTTCCAGCTCCTTCTACCGAGTCATGTTCAACCCACCACAGAGGCGTTTCCCTAGACAAGTACTGATTCACCGTTCGGACGAGATGTGAAAAATCTTCTTCCTGTGGAAACAGCTCTTGATAAGCGAGTTGGATGAACTTCACTAACATTGACCGTTCATATTCTGACCCAGCGCGTAGCCAGTATCCGGGTAGTAATTGCTCAGACACTGGTGCGCTGGAGTTTAGTTGAGTGACCCGGCGGATGTCGGTAAAATTGGGGCATCTAGGGTTTCCAAGTGGGCTGTTGTATCGGGTATGCGGTGACTAACAGACTCAACATCCTCAATGGGTGCCGGTCCTGCCATATCGGATGGCAAAAAGATCCGAGCGCTTACAGATAGGAGCGCCACTAAAAACACTAGCACGATCAGGAACGGAGCAATATACTGACGAAAAATAGCCATATTGGAGAAGGGTAAGAGCAGTAGCTGTATGTGAAAACTAAGCGAAGATGGATTAATCCCTCGCTGTTTAGTCTAGCGATTGCCAGCCAATTTTGAGGATAGAAGCTATAGGCGATCGCGTTCCACATCCTCAATCGCTCTCTGCCAATACCAATTTTCCGGCATACCAGGATGATTCAGCCTAATCCGATTGACGAGCCGTTCGGCGGCAGCCTCATCACCAGCCAACCGATGGATCAATCTACGTTGCAATTCACGCTCCACTGAACTGTGACTGAATGGGGATTTTGTTTTGCGTCGGCGGATAAAGGGTGCTTCCAGGGGAAGCTCAAGGGGTTCCGGTGGAACGTTTCGCGACGATGACGACGGTT
>DATNQL010000279.1:0-5883 GCA_036704025.1 Stenomitos sp. | reverse complement strand
ATATAGGGAGTTGTTAGTTCGTGGTTTAACGAGCTGAAAATACATGCAAATCCAAAGCTCTGGGTGAGCTAGATTTGATTGAAATATTGAACTAGAATTTCGATGAAAAAACCTAATCTAGAGTGACAATACTCTGAGTTTAGTCATCATTATTCAATTTTTTGAGATTCATTTGGGCATCGACCTGATAATGGCTTGACCATCTATCACGACTAGCATTTCACCGTTTGATTTCAACCAGTAACCCCGTAAAAATGGAGCGAGTTCAGGAGTAACCGTGGACGCTGGTGGGGATTGAATCCAGTCGGGATTACACAACTCAATATCTTCGACACGGTTAACCACCACACCTAACATCTCGCTTTTCAATTTATTTGGCGTGGATTGGTTGGAATAAGATTGGAGTACAATCGCTCGATAAATTGAACTACTATTCGCTTGTTGATGCCAGGGAGTAAGACCGACTAAATGACCTAAATCTACCATCCAGAGAATTTCTCCACGCCAATTGTAGACACCCATTACCCAGGCAGGCATGTGAAAAATCGGTACAATTTGCCCATTAGGAATTGTCAGCACTTCAGTCAGTTGTTCCATGGGCAATAAGGCAGTTGTATTGGGCATCAAATGAAACCGTAAAAACTGCTGGCTGGCTTTTGAGAAAGCTGTTTCAGTGGGTAGCAATAGAGAATTTGGAACTTCTAAAGAATCAGACATTAATCCAATCGGGGGTTAGCGTAGCGAGACAACGTTCAGAACGTAGGAAAATTTTGGGGTAAGGAGTAATAGAAAGTAGTAGTCCTTAAAAGTCAGGCAAATTCATGAGTAGAAAAAATGGAAAATGGAGGGTAAATCGTAAGAAAATTAGACGTGAATTCTTGCCGATTACCACGTCAATAAAATGACGTTTGAGGCAGGGAATGGGTACAGGATTACAATTTTTTCCCACAGGATAGTGAAGGCAGAAGGCAGTCCCGATGAAAAAATTTCACAGCCATGCATGAAAGTGGTTCTCCCCCACACCCCACACCCCACACCCTACACCCCACTTTCAAGTCAGAAGGCAGGAAAGCCTATACAGTAAGCTTTTTAACCTTTTTCAACTGGATAGTTATTTCCGCCACGCTGCACTAGTGTCTATATTTGTCACTGCCCCAGTTATTGAAGAGAGAGGGTCATTTATTTCCCTCTCCCCCTTCATGCCTGGGTTAAAGCAGAAGGTTACCCAAAATTAATCCACATTGCTCAATAACTTTTTGTAGTTTCTTAGCTTTCCGTCATTTATGATTAAGAATTAGGGCACGCTGGACAAATTCTTAATCATAAATAACTTATGATTGCCTACTACCTATTAGAGAACAGAGGAATGATTTCGAGACGATACTTTAGCTCTTGATCAGTTGTTTAACAGTGCGGACGAATTCTTCCTGATCGACTGGCTTAGCCAAATAGGCATCTGCTCCCTGTTTCATTCCCCAAAATTTATCCATTTCGCCTCCTTTTGTTGAGCAAATCACAATAGGAATGTTGCTGGTAGCAGCAGCCGCTTTAATTTCACGACAGATTTCAAATCCACTGGAACCTGGTAAGACCACATCTAGAATGATGATGTCAGGTTTCTGATTATTCAGTTTGGTTAAAGCTTCTTCTCCACTGTTAGCGGTCACAACATTGAGACCCCCTTGCTGTAAACAGCGAGTCAGAATTTGCATATCGGTCATGGAATCGTCAACAACTAGAGCTGTACTCATGATAGTTTCCTCAGTAATTAACAACAGAAATTAAGAAAAAATGACTGGAAGGTTAGTCGATTAGATGTTCAACTTGAAAATATTCAAGGTTCTAACCTTCAACCTTTAACCTCGGATCACCCTGTTTTAAGTGCTTGCGTAGTACGCCTAGCACGATCCCAGCATCGATTGGTTTGCTGAGAAAATCTGATGCGCCGACCAGCTTTGCTCTAACTCGATCAACAATTCCACCATTGCCTGTCAAAATGACGATAGGTGTATCTCGGAAACAAGAAAGCTTGCGTAATTGAGCGCAAATTTCATACCCATTAGCATTCGGCATGACTAAATCTAAAAAAATCAAATCAGGCTTACGGGCTAACAGAATAGCGAACGCTCGCATCGCATCATCCACACCTAAATACTGATAGCCGGCTGCTACTAGTAAGGATTCCATTGTTTGCCGAACTAAAGGACTGTCATCGACACAGGCAATAAGTGAGCCTGTAGATTCTACTGACGGAAGCGGCGTTTCAGGAGTTGGAGTATCAACCGGACTGGGTAAATCTGAGATGCTAATCAGTTCCACTAACCCCCATTGAATGTAGGGTAGGAGTGAGCGGGTGACTTGCACAATATCTTGGTTCATCTGCATGGCTAAGTCACGCAAGGTGGATTGCCCATTGAGCAGTTGAGTCAGCTTTTGATAAACCGTTTCCGATGTGCGTTGACGCAGTTCTTCGGGTTTTTTGATGATGGGTGCAGCGTTAGGAGAATAATCGGCGATTGTAGGATTGCGCCACACTCGCCAATATTGCTGAACTTGTGCGATTGCTTCTTGTACATCAATCAAGACGAGGGGTGTTGGTAACGATTCATGTTGAGCGATTTGATAAATAACGCGCATCGCTTGTACTAAATCGAACAAAACCTCCGCAATCACAGAGCGAATCATACCAGCCGCTTGCTCATCCGTAATTTTTTGCTGTGCAACCCATAAACTCAGGAGTTCATATTCCCAGCAGAATGTAGAATCGGTAGCCTTAAAACTCCTCAAATCTCGCTGGAGACTGGAGCGATTAGCGAGTAACTGAGGACAGTAAGTCTCTAAATTTCTTTGCCACCGTCGTACTGGATGAATCCCTCCGGTCGCATACAGAATATGACCCAGGTACAAATAAAAAACCCATTGCTCTTCCTTAGAACTTGTGAACACGATTTGACCGCTAAATCGCAATCGTTTCAGAGTTTCGAGGAATCGGATTTGTTTTCCAGCACTAAATAAGCTAGCCGATGCAAGAGGAGGAGCTTGTTGAACATTTCTCACCTGTATATTCTCCTTAATGAGTTGACTGATGACGTCCTGAAAACTAAAAATTTTGAGGTATTTTAATTACTCGAAGACGCACCTCGCCTACATCCTGTCAGCCTTAACAGAATGCTTTTTCATCCATAAATTGGGTGAGCCTTCACCACAACTTTGAGATTGTAAAAACTGGAGAGTAACCAGCAAGAATTTCAAACATGGGAAACCAACTTTTGTCTCCGAACGATTGAAAGAATAAAGTCAAGGGATTGTAACCCTCGAGAGTTTGCTGTTGAGGACATCTTTTTCGTTCTGGCATCTTGGGTGAAATCCTCGGATTTCTCCTCGGAGAAATTCTGCATTCTCTATACAGTGGTCTGGGCGCTGACCCCTTGTCATCATTAATTAAATCTCTGTCATACGCTCTTGCAATATCCGTATTACAAAAGCTTCTCTACCTTTGTATCATTAATGCGTATCAATGTCGATTTAATTTCGGAACTTTATAAATTCTTTTTTTCTTTTATGAAGTTTATTTAAAATCCTGATGACATCAAAAATGAGTGATTCCGTAACCAGGGCTAAGCGTTGAACCCTTGCCTATCATAGCTTTCAGGGGATTAACATGAAAGATAGTTATTATTTAATTCATGAAAGAATAAAAAATAATTTGTGATGTCGAAATAAATTCTGCCTATCTATACTTCGCCATCAAGACAGGTAATACAACTTAAGTTCAAAAAATTAGTATGTAAGCTTTGCAGGGCTTTATCTCTCCTGTCCGGATCATTTTCAAGTCCAAAAATTATTCTTTGATCAAATTCATGAGTTCTATGAATGATCTCCGGTTCCACTCTCCGTCCTTTCCTCACCTTACACGACAGGTATGGTACTGATAAGTAATACCGAGTTGCGTTCAAACATAGTAGTTGAGATCGACACCCAGACAGGGGGACGCTCCCGACGCGGAGAAATTCAATGTGCTACGTATGAATGCAACTGCGTATAAGACGTAGTACAACGCCTGACGCCTGCACTTGTAGCCCCTACTCTCCCTTAAAATAACGGGGGAATCACTCACTGGGGAATTGGGAAGTCGCAACACACATGGTTCGTACCCCTACACTAGCGTTCGATCGGGGCACCCTACTTTTGCATCCACCGCCACGGGGGAAAACCTGGGTGGATTATGCGACTTGGGATGACCGAGTGGAGAAATTTCGCATCCCTGCCATGCACTATCGCCAACTGGTGGAAGCCTTGCAAGCAGAGGGGACTGACTTTAACGATCAGGCAAAAGAATTTTCTCCCTTAGAATTGGTTCCCAGTTTTGAGATGGAACCTTATCCTCATCAGACAGAAGCCCTTTTAGCGTGGAAGCAAGCAGGGCGTCGAGGGGTGGTGGTGCTTCCCACCGCAGCCGGGAAAACCTATTTGGCACAACTGGCGATGCAGGCAACGCCCCGCACCACGTTGATTGTGGTACCCACCTTGGATTTGATGCATCAGTGGTATGCTCACTTAACGGCAGCGTTTCCGGATGCCGAGGTGGGATTATTGGGGGGCGGTTCGCGGGATAGAACCCCGATTTTGATTTCCACTTACGACAGTGCCACGATCCATGCTGAATCATTGGGCAATCAGTATGCCATGTTGGTTTTTGATGAGTGTCACCACTTACCCACTGACTTTTACCGCGTGATTGCGGAATATGCGATCGCACCTTACCGTTTAGGACTCACTGCCACTCCCGATCGCTCCGATGGACGTCATGGGGACTTAAAGGGGTTGATTGGGCCAGAAGTTTATCGTAAATCGCCGGAGGACTTGGCGGGGTTTGCCTTGGCGGAGCACAAGTTAGTGCAGATTAAGGTGAAGCTGTCCCAAAAAGAACGCGATCGCTATAATGCCTGCATCAAACTCCGCAATGAGTTTTTAAGGGACTCCAAGATTTCCTTGGGCAGTCTCGATGGCTGGCAAAAGTTTGTCATGGCGAGTGCGCGATCGCAAGCGGGACGCCGAGCTATGTTAGCGCATCGAGAAGCCAAAGAAATTGCGTCCGGTACCGATGGTAAGCTCAGGATTCTGACTGACTTACTGGCTCAACATTACCCAGAACGGATTCTGGTCTTCACCAACGATAACGCTACCGTCTACCGCATTTCCCAAGACTTGCTGATTCCAGCCATTACCCATCAAACGCCCGTCAAGGAACGCCATGAAATCCTCACGCGCTTTCGGGAGGGAGAATACAAAACCTTAGTGGCATCCCACGTTCTCAATGAAGGGGTGGATGTCCCGGATGCTCGTGTGGCTATTATTTTATCCGGTACAGGTTCCAGTCGCGAGTATATTCAGCGCTTGGGTCGAGTGTTGCGGAAGGGTTCTGAAGGTCATAAGCTAGCGCTGCTTTATGAAGTTGTGGCAGAAGATACCAGTGAGGAAGGGACATCTCAACGTCGGCATGGTGCGGAAGGGAGAAAAGAACCACAGAGATACAACGTAACAGAAAAACCGAAGCCCAAGCTCCAGCAACTAGAATTAGATATTTCAGCTTCTTCCTCGATGTATGACGTGAATCGTTCAACGAGCTATAAAGCAGCCGAATCAACTGAGCCGTGGAAAGAAGAAGATGCACCCGAAGCGGAATCATAAGACAATTAACTACTGCCTCAATCTTCTATGCTGTTCACAAGCTTTTGATTGAGCGATCACGATTCAATCAACCGTGACTAGGCGGCAACCAGAATGCTCATCAAAACCCAAAAAAGTAGGAGATTCTCACCGAAAGGCTTAACCTTGCCGTGAGCGTCTCCTACGAAGTTACATTCTTATTTAACCCACATT
>DATNQL010000278.1:0-3216 GCA_036704025.1 Stenomitos sp. | reverse complement strand
GCTGTTGGCAGATAAGCGTAACCCCAATACTCGGCGTGCTTACGAGAAAGATTTGCGGGATTTCTTTATTAAGATGACGGGGATGCCCCCGACTGGAGATAGTGTGCTGGAGTTTCTGCACTTGCAGCGTGAGCAGGCAGTGATGGTGGTGCTGAAGTACAAGGCGAAATTGATAGCGTCAGGAGTACGGGAGGCCACAATTAATCGGCGGTTGGCGGCGATTAAGTCTTTGGCGAAGATGGGGCGCAAGTTGGGGGTTTGCAACTATTCCCTGGAAGATGTCGAGGGGGAGAAAGTCAAGGCTTACCGGGATACGCGGGGTGTTGATAGCAAGACGATAGCACTTGTACTTGGGCAGTTTGACCGGGAGACTTTGATTGGTAAGCGCAATTATGCAATCTTTCTGGTGCTGTGGGGTTTAGCTTTGCGTCGGCAGGAGATATGTTTTCTTAATGTAGGGGACTTTGATTTTTATGGGCGCAAGTTGAGGGTTTTGGGGAAGGGTAAGGGGACGAATGAAGAATATTTGGATATGTCCAAAGATGTGGCTCATGCGATAGCTGATTGGTTAATTGCTAGGGGGGATTTGAATCCCAATTTACCAATTTTTACGGCGTTAGATTTTCATAATACTGGGCATAGATTGACTACGGATGCTATCTATAAAATTGTGTCGGCGGCTTTTAAGAAAGCGGGGGTGAAGAAACCGATGTCACCGCACAGGGTGAGGCATTCAGCGATTACTGCGGCGCTTGATGCTACTGATGGCAATATTAGAAAGGTGCAGAAGTTGAGCCGTCATGCTGACCCCAGGACGCTGATGATTTATGACGATAACCGCAATAAAGACCTGTGGGAGATGTCGGAGTTGTTAACTCTTATGTTGAAGGATGAGGGCAATTAAAAATTGTTAACAAGTTTATCCAAAAGATGTTAACAACTTTATTCTAGAGTTAGTGTAAGCTGTTAACAACTTTATGACTGACCCAATAGCCAAAGGTGGGCGTGGCCACAAAGCCCCTTACTCAACCACCCATGTCAGGATTGCTCAAGGAATCAAACCGATTGTAGAAAGGCTTAGTGCCGTTTATCGTCAAAAATTTCTAGGCGATTTAAACCCAGACACAAACGGGGCTACCGAACTACTAGAGCGTGTAGAAGCAGCGTTATCACCAGTTGTATCACCAGTTGAGGATGAAGAACAAGTTTGCGAACGCTACTTGGCATCGTTGCAGCTAGAGGAGCAATCACCTGAGTACAAAAAAGCAAAGCAGCATATTGAGGCATTTATTCAAGAGTTACAGAGTCAGGCGCGATTGTCACTGACTCCATCTTTGAAGAATATGAATGTTGAAGCATTACGGCTATTGCGTCACGAGTTTAAAAACAATTGGTTGCGGTTTTTTGAAGCAATCTCAATCGAGCCTGGATATTTTCAGACTTTTGAAGAATTATTACAAGCTTTAGAGCGAGAAATGGCTGTACCGTATGGGGATTTAGAATCTCATGAAAAAGATTTTCTTCGTGGTTGGGATGAAGTTTATAGCAGAGCTTGTGCTGAGGCTGACCGACGAAAACATGGGGCAAGTCCTAACTTGAACTGGTTTGAGCAGTAGTAGGTGTACTCATGTATGAATTAGCAAGCGCAATAGAAGTACGACTTTGGGAACTAGATGAAAATATAGAATTAACTACTGATGAGATTTTTGATATTCTCTGCCAAGAATACCAGCTAAATGCTGATTCTCTTGAAAAAGAACTAAGTTGTAAATGTCCATTTGCATTAACTGGCTTTTTCAGGGAGTTAGAACGGACAGAAGTTGATTATTATTCAGCAATTGAATGAATTAATCTATTAGCTCTTTCAGTCCTACAATAGCGATATCTAGATTGATATCACCATGCCCGCACAGAAAACTCAAAGCAAGAAACCGCCGCCAAGCGAGATGATCCGCGTCCCTGTTGCCTTAAAAGACGCTGTAAGGGAGTTGTCACGCTTGCATAGGTCAGGGCGTACAACCGAGGTGCTACAAGGCATCCAAGAATTAGTTAACAAACTAGATAGCACTGCTGATATCGATAGCAATACGTCAATACAGCAATTAGAGCAACGGGTAGCCGAGCTTGAATCACGGCGCTCATCAGGTTCTACTGATGAGTTCTTAGAGGAACTGACGGCTATCAGCGATCGCGTGGAGCAGCTAGAGACAGCGTATAATCAACTGATTATCTACCTCAATAGTAAAAGTAAACCCAGGCAATCATCCTCACGTTACTATCAACCACAAGGCGAAGTCAAAATAGATACTTATACACCCCAAAACTTAGCCAAGCGTTTGGGGGTAGATGTAGAGACTTTAGAGCGTATCCGAGTTACAGCCAAAAGGCCGGAGGAGTTTATTAGCTGGAGTAGGGGACGCGACCCCAGTGGTTTGGGTTGGAGGTATAACCCAGAAAGTGGACTTTACCATCCGGTGAGGTAGCGTGCGCTCGCGCGTTTAACTTCCTAGTCCGTAATATGAATGAAGCAGAGAATATAACCTCATATTGCTCTTGAGTTATCAGTTGTGAGTAAACACCATTCGCTATGGGAAAAACTGAATGAGCGGCAACAGGCTACCCTCATTGCCATTTACCGTGCTGACCAATCGGCGGAGGCTGACCAAAAACAAGCTTGGTATAAAGGGTCAACAAGAGTTCCTGCTGCTGTGTGGCGTAATTTGCCATATTATTTTGAACCCACAAGCCTAGAAACCTTACTGCACAGGCTGTTGAGAAAGGCTAATGTGGTTGACCCTGGATTGGGTTCAACTTTGCGAGTGTTGTCAGAACATAACTTGATCCAATGTAATTATCAACAGAGCGAACTAATGAGCATCAAACTCACCACAACTGGACGTGCTGTTGCGCGTGCAGGTAATGGTGAATCAGCCCCCAAAAAGCCACGCAAGGGACAATTAACAGGCTTACAGTGGTCAGCACTAGTCACAGCTTATCAAGCAGGTACAGAAGGGATAGACAGTGGCGCAAGTTTGGGACAATATGCTGGTTTTAGTTGGCAGTGGACTTGGTTGAGACTGCTGGATTATCACGGAACTGATAACGGCCTAGTCAAAGAGGTAGGCTACTGGAAAGATAGCAAACACTTAACCAAGTTAGTTATTACTGAGGCGGGAATTGAATTTTACCGTCAGCAATGGGAACAATACCGCACCC
>DATNQL010000277.1:0-17636 GCA_036704025.1 Stenomitos sp. | reverse complement strand
GATTTATCCCGATTCTGTGGGCATTGGGCATTATGCGATCGATTTCCATCCCTGTATGGTGATGAGTCCCCCGGAAGCCCCTGGGAACAAAGAGCGTGAGGGGGAACGGCAGGGAGCCGGTCAGGCTTATCCGTTCCAAATTCCCCTACGGGCAATGATTCCTCAAAAAATCAACAATATGTTGGTGGCGGGGAAAAGCATTGCCACCAGTCACATTGCCGCTGCGGCGTATCGAGTACACTCCTTTGAATGGTCATCCGGTGCCGCCGCCGGGATTACAGCCGCGTTTGCCTTGGACAAGGGGATAGCCCCTTATGAACTGGTGGATCAACTGCCACGACAAGAGCCACAACTGCAAGAGTTACGGCAGCGAATTGAAAAAACGGGCAATCCCACGGCGTTTCCTGATACGTCAATTTTTAATGAAACTTGGGATAAATGGCAGTAATCCTTCGGGGAGAAACAACCACAGGTAGGTAAACTAGAAAAGAATGCAGGTTGCTTAATTTTAGGTGAAAGATTTTCGTAACTGCCCTATGACTATGGTAAAATCATCGGTTTCTTACGCGACATCTGCATCGCCAGTTATAGCTCCTGAAAAATCGGGTCAAGTGACGCGTCAGCACTATCCCAATTACAAGGTGATTGTGCTTGACGATGATTTCAACACCTTTCAGCACGTTTACAACTGTTTGGTGAAGTATATTCCTGGAATGACGAGTGAGCGCGCCTGGGAACTCACCAATCAGGTTCATTTTGAAGGTCAAGCCATTGTTTGGGTTGGCCCGCAAGAACAGGCGGAACTTTACCACCAACAGTTGAGCCGTGCGGGGTTAACAATGGCTCCTATAGAAGCAGCATAACTGAATGAGCAACACCAACGACGGCAGGCTGGTTTGGAATCATTCCACTCACATTCCGGGTTTGATTCCAATTCTCGAACGTCTCACCAAATACACGGGGATTCAAACGATTACCCCTGCCGTCATTGGACGTGCTAAAAGTCATTGCCCTCGGATGCAATTAAAGGTATCGGTGCCTATTCGCGGGGGCTTTAAAATTATTGCTCGGTCTGGGAAAACCTATCAAGAGGTATTTATTATTACCCTTTTGAGTAAAGGGGAATTAGAAGAGGCGATCGCGCAAGTTTTGAAACGCTAAGTGCAAGAAGGCAGAAGGCACGGGGCAGAAGGCAGAAGGGAAGAAAGACTATATACGTAAATGAATCAACGACAAACACACCTTTGTGTCATTGCGGGTGCTGCCATTTTGGTGCTTACTGCTATCACTGGCGAATCAATCAATATCCAAGCGGATGCCAGCCAAATCCATCCGCCTACTTCTCAACGGATTTCTCAATCTAGGCGTGCAATCAATGAAAAGAGCGCAATGAATGCTGTCTGGCAGTTGCGACAAGTCCAACAAAAAGTTCAAACCATTAAGCGCTTATCGAACGGCAAAGCACGCGTCGGGTTGAGAGTTGATCGTTCCCCTACCACCGCTGAACCTTACTATGTGATTCAATTATTTGAAGAGTACCCTGATCGCATCACAACGATTGACTGGTTTCGTGTTTCCACCCGAGGTGCAGTTACCGTTTTAGATGCGATGACAGGCGAGTATATTTCACCCACTCAATGGAAGCCGTAAACCAGCGTCGCTCAGTGCGAGCGCACTTTTCGCCTTAGGTTGGATTGACACCCTTAACTGGACTTAATCATAAACAGCGATCGCTCGGTATAATGCCTCAGTATCTTCTCCTGATACTCCCCACCGTGATTGCCATCTACCCAGGAAGTTTTGATCCAATTACCTTAGGGCACCTTGACATTATCGAACGTGGCTCAAGGGTCTTTGACCATGTGATTGTCGCCGTGCTACGCAATCCCGATAAATCGCCCTTATTTACGGTACAAGAGCGAATTGAGCAAATACGCCGATGTACCCCACACCTGTCCAACGTTGAAGTAGACAGCTTTAACGGTTTGACCGTGGAATATGCGAGACTGAAGAATGCTAAAGTGCTACTGCGCGGGCTACGAGCCGTTTCAGATTTTGAGAAAGAACTCCAGATGGCTCATACTAACCAAACCCTCTGGGATGAGATTGAAACCGTTTTTCTCGCTACCTCGAACGAGTACAGTTTCTTAAGTAGTAGCGTAGTTAAGGAGATTGCCAAATTTGGCGGCTCCGTCGATCATCTTGTTCCTCAGCAGGTTGCGCTAGATATTTGCCGATGTTACACCGAGACCCATCCCGGAGCGAACCCCCCGACCGAGACGAATCCAACAACTCAGGTGAACCACCGTCGAATGGATCGAGAGGTGTAGATATCCAGCAGGAACTCAACCGAATGGAAGAGATCCTCATTGTCGATAGCTGGCACATCCCCTTAACCAAACGCACGGTGGTGGATGAAGAAATGATGTTGGCTCAACTGGATTTAGTCCGGGAAAATCTACCCAAAGCGTTTGAAGACGCCGAAAAAATCGTCCGCCAGCGGGAGGAAATTCTCCTGCAAGCCGAAGAATATGCCCAAGAAATTATGGAAGCCGCCGAACGACGGGCTGATCAGATTTTGGATGAAATGGGCATTATCCAGCAGGCAGAAATGGAAGCCAACCAAATTCGCAAACGAGTGCAGCAAGAGTGTGAAGCCATCCAAGAGCAAACCCTCGCTGAAATTGAGCGGATGCGCCTGCAAGCGCAGCAAGAACTAGAGCAGATGCGCCTGATGGCTCTTACCGAGTGCGAGGATATTCAAAATGGTGCCGATGACTATGCCGATGCCGTTCTCACCAGTATCGAGCAACAACTCACCGAAATGCTCCGGGTGATTCGCAATGGGCGGCAGCAGTTGCAAGGAGAACCACCTCCCGATTATCCACCGGAAATAGACCCCGGAACATCCGCCCCACGCCCCTCACCGCCTCCTCCCAAGAAATGAAGGGGAGATGAGGAGATGGGAGGGGATTGGTGTATTCATCATCCCGCCAAGGAATGCAAAACTGCTCCCATCTTCAGGTTTAGCTCCGATCCCACCGCGCCAGTTCTTACACTAAATAAAAAGGAGCTGATCAAGTTATGACCTACGATTACGATTTGTTTGTGATTGGTGCGGGTTCTGGAGGCATCGCTACAGCGAGACGGGCGGCACAATATGGGGCAAAAGTGGGGATTGCGGAATTTAGCCAATTAGGTGGCACCTGTGTGAATCGTGGCTGCATTCCTAAAAAATTGATGGTTTACGCTTCTCACTTCCCTCACTTGTTTGAAGATGCACAAGGCTATGGCTGGAGTCCTGTGCAAAGCACCCTCGACTGGCAAAAGATGATTACGGCCGTCAATCAGGAACTCGAACGCCTGAATGGGGTCTATCAGCGGATGATTGACAACGCAGGGGTAGACTTAATCAATGGTTATGCTAAGTTCCTCGATCCCCACACTGTAGAAATCAACGACCGCAAGATTACAGCCGATAAAATTTTAATCGCAGTTGGGGGACAGCCTTATAAGCCTGATATTCCAGGCATCGAACATGCTATTGTCTCGGATGCCATGTTCCACCTCCCAGAGCAACCCAAACACATCGCCATTATTGGCACTGGCTATATCGGCGTGGAATTTGCTTGTATTATGAACGGTCTGGGTTCTAAGGTGACTCTGCTCGATCGCAATGATTTGATCTTACGAGGCTTTGACGACGATATCCGCGCTGGCATTCAAGAGGGAATGCAACAGCACGGGATTGAGATTCTTAACCACTCTCAAGCCGCCGCCATTGAAAAAACCTCAGAAGGTTTTAAACTAGCGATCGCTAACAGTAACGTGACAGTAACGGCAGATGTCATTCTTTCTGCCACAGGTCGCAGACCCAGTCTTCAGAACATGGGTTTAGAAAATGCTGGGGTGGAAATTGCCAAAGGGGCGATTGTCGTCGATGAGTACAGCCGCACCAATCAGCCGCATATTTTTGCTGTAGGGGATTGCACCGACCGAGTGAATCTAACCCCAGTCGCCATTAATGAAGGTCGTGCCTTTGCGGATACGGAATTTGGGGGGCAATCTCGCAAAATGGCTTATGACAACATTCCTTCCGCGATTTTTTCCACTCCTGAAGGAGCGACGGTGGGTTTAACAGAAGCCCAAGCCCGGAAAAATTGGGGTGAAGCGGTCAAGTGCTATCGCGCGGCCTTTAGACCCATGTACCACACTCTCAGTGGTCGCCCGGAGAAAACCATGGTGAAGTTAGTCGTCGAGGAGGACACTCAGAAAGTCTTGGGCGCTCACATGGTTGGCGAACATGCCGCAGAAATCATACAAGGAATTGCGATCGCCCTCAAGATGGGAGCCACGAAACAAGACTTTGACGCTACGGTTGGTATCCATCCTTCCACAGCGGAAGAGTTTGTCACTTTACGCTAACTCAGTAAAGGATGAAGTATGAAGTGTCCTGTAACCATTTCATCCTTCATCTTTCTTTTTTTGTCTGTTAAAATCCGTTCCCTTTCCATCGAAAGTCCTCAAAAACCTCAGCGCCCCTCAGCGTCCCCCTCAGCGTTCTCTGCGTTAAAAAACATGATTCCAATGCAAATCAATTCGATAGGACTGGCTTAAGCCACCCAGCGCCACCAGGAAAAACGAATGGCAAAACCAACCAGCATCGTACCAAACAAGCCCATCGTCGCATATCCCCAACGAGGGTGACGCGAAAGCAGCACCCCTAACGCCAGAGATGCCGTCACCACACCATAAACGTATCGATTGACCGATAAAACTGCGCCAGAGTTGATAATCAGTAAGAAAGAGAACAGACCATAGACAGTGGCAACTCGCGTAATCTGATGACGCATGTGCCAAAACAGATAAGCACTACCAAAGACCATAAACAACTTCGTGAATTCTTTAACAGCCCCCCATCGCCAGTGGAAAAGATTCACAATCATACTCCACCAACCCTGCCAGTTGATTCCAGAAGCTGTACCCCATGCCTTCTGCACATGGACAAAGGTCAAAGGATGACCAAACCGAATCCAACCATAGAGCATGAATAGCAGTAGCCCCCCACTGGTAGCCAGACCGGCAAGGTAAGCCATTCGGGGTCTTTTTTCTCTCCACGCTACAACAAAAAAGGTGGGTATCAGCACCACTCCAGTGACTCGTGTTCCTGTTGTGAGTGCCCCCCACAGCGCGGCGCTGGCATACTGGTGTTTTTCAAACGCTCTCAAAGCGGCTGTGCTGAATAACAGAAATAAACCTTCTGAGTAAATGACTGTCCCGAATAAGGAAAAGGGACACCAAGCCATCACAGCCGTTGCCCACCTAGCTGCACTATCTCCATGACGCTCCTCTACCCAACGATATAGAAGAATCATGGCACCCAGAAGCGCTAAATTGTTCACTAATAAACCCGCTATCTCAAAAGAGAAACCGAGACTCATCACGGCTCGAACAACTAAAGGAAAGACGGGAAAAAAAGCAATATTGTGCATTTTTCCATCATCGGCATAGTTATACCCTTGAGTGACAATTTGCTTGAACCAAGCAGCATCCCAATGGGTAAAGAGTTCTAAGCTACTGGTAGGAACAAAGCCGGGGACGAAATCGAGGGGAAATGGTGTAGGATGTTCAGCAGGAGTAGCAGGATAATGAGGAGCAATTAGCTGCATTGCAATGATAATCAACAGCCGACTCAGCAGCCACATAATAAACACAAACCACAATCCTTGAAGGGATTGTTCTGACAGATTATTTATTCGTTTAGGCGGTCTAATCGGTAATTTTAGGCTGATAGACACAATCGCACTCCTGTTAAAAACAGTATTAATGAAAGGACTTTTTATAGTTAGTTAAACAGTAAAAATTCCTAAATGCAAATATTGATAACGTGTGATTTGATGTAGTGTAAATCTATTAATAATGTTGTAAAAATCCTATGAAGCGTATCCAACAGGGATAGCCATCGCTGGCTGGGTATCACGAGTCAAGAATCAGTATTGTTAATCAAGATTTACTGAAATTACCTCTAATATCATCTCTCAATAGAGTGAACTATTTCCCTTTCAAGAGGTATAGGTATGGGAATCATTATTTAACATATAATACTAGGCTACCTTTGTTAAAAAAAATAAAATTAGGTCTGAGCCTCTTATGTGACTGAAATAACAACTCCTGCACTTTCATTAGCCAGGTTATCCACCGCACACAAGGCATAAGTTCCCGGATCTATAGTAATAGTTGTGGTGGCAGCATCAATGATTCGCACCAGCTTCCAGGCATCAGCCTTCTGCTGATAGAGCGAAAAAGAACGAATATTTCCAGAACTGGCAGCTTTCCAGGTTAGCTTGCCGTCTTTCACCATCACATCATCAGGAATAGGCGGTGCGACAGTACCCAGCCAGGGCATATTCGGAACCAATGCCAGTTCGGGATAGAGTGAAGTTTGGAAGCGCTCAAAAACACTTAAGCGATTTTGAGTTAATGGCTTCATACTGTAAAAAATATTCCCTAAAGCCAGTTTTGGGGCAAGATTCCGCGTAATTTCTACCTGTCTTTCATACTCAGAAATCGGCCAATCTTTGCCATCCAGCTTACTGAGGTTATTACCGGGATAAATTTGGCGATTTTTAGGATTATTATCTACCCACCATTGCAACAACGCCGAGTAACTCTGTTCTGGAGGGTCAATTCGCCAGTAGAGTTGAGGAGACATATAATCGACCCAGCCTTCTTCTAGCCACTTTTTCGGGTCAGCATAAATCGCTTCATACTGATCTAAGCCTTTAATTTGAGGGGGTTGTCCAGGGCGATTAATACCAAAGGGACTGATGCCAAATTTAACGTGACGTTTTGCCGCTTGGATGCCTGAGGATAGGCGCTCCATCATGCGATTCACATTATCTCGCCGCCAATCCGCAAGTGCTAATTTACCCCCTGCGGCTTGGTAAGCGCTGTAGGTTTTGTCATCCGGAAATTTCACTCCGGAAACAGGATAGGGATAGAAATAATCATCTAGATGAACACCATCGATGTCATAGCGGCGGACTACATCGAGAATGACATTGTATGTCCAATCTTGAACCACTGGCGCTCCTGGGTCCATCCACACATTCTTGTCGTATTGATAAACATATTCTGGATGGGCAATGGCGATATGAGGGCTAACGTTGAGGGAACGTTGAGAAGAGGTTCCCGCACGGTAGGGATTGAACCAAGCATGAAGTTCAATATTACGCTTATGAGCTTCGGCGATCGCCAATTCTAAGGGGTCATAAAAGGGTTCAGGTGCTTTACCTTGAGTTCCCGTTAACCATTCACTCCAAGGTTCTAATTGAGAGGAGTATAAAGCATCTCCGGTGGGTCGTACTTGTAAGACGATTGCATTGAAATTGAGGGCTTGTATCCGGTCAAGAATCTGGATGAGTTCACTCTTTTGTTGTTCGACAGCAAGTCCGCGTTGAGACGGCCAATCAATATTCCATGCCGTTGCCACCCAAACCGCTCTAAACTCCCGTTTATGGCTAACCGAAACGGTTTTTGGGCGAATAATTACAATATATTCGGAAGTAATAGCCGACACCTTTTCCAAATACACCAAGGCTTGGTAAATAAACGCTGCCACCTCTGCACGATTTGCCGCCTCAAGGGGTCTGAGTTGCTTGAGATTTGGGTAATTGACGACCAGGTTTGCCCCTGTCGCCGCTCTAATTTTATCCGTAGCATAGGCGGGGATTTGAGCCGCATCTTGATAGCGTTCTGGTAGTGAAACTTTGAGCGCAAATGTACTATTGGTGGGAATCTCTAAGCCCGTAGCGAGAGAGAGTAATACTTCTAATCGGGAAATACTGGCTTCGGGGCGGAATCGATTGCCCGGATACCCAGAGATGAATCCAGTTTCATACGCTTTTTGAATGGCTGGCGCTGCCCAGAACTTGGCTGGAACATCGACAAAAGGAACGTAGGGGCGCTTCTTCGGTTGGGTAAAGGCTTTCTGTAAGATGGCAGCAAACTCCGCTCGCTTCATCGCTTGATTAGGGCGAAACGTGCCATCCGGAAACCCGCTAATGATGCCCTGATTGGCTAAACCTTCAATAAATAAACGTGCCCAGTGATTTTGGATATCAGAGAAGCGAATGGGTGAGGCGACCATATTCCAGCGGATGTAGTTCCCTATGAGTTGGGTCGATTTTAGCATCACACTAGCGATCGCGCTTCTGGCGGCTATACGTCTATCCTATAGTGGGGATTGGTTAGACTGACGCAGGAAAATATGACAGAGTCTATTTTTAATCATGCGATCGCACCCAGTTAAACACTTGCTTTACTGTCAAATCTAATGGAATCTCATCGAGAACAGGCAAGCGATCGCTGTTTGTTAATAAAATCATACGACTATCGGGCCACAGCACCATAATTACTTGTTCCTCCGAATCAATGAGCCATCCTAGTTGTGTCCCTTCCTGCAAACAGGTTTGAATTTTGGCAATCAATTTAGTCGTACTGTGGTCAGAGGAGAGGATTTCAATCATCCAATCGGGTGCACCTTCAACAGGAATATTGCGAGAGGGAATCCGTTCTCGGCGAATGACGGTGATGTCAGGAACAACAGAGTTGTTACTCAATACGCAACGTAGTTCTGGAAAAGCTTCATAAGGTGAGTTAGCTTGGTCAATTCCAGCCGTTAGGCGTTTCTGCAAGATACTATGGTGAGCTGTGGGCATGGGTTTTTGATTGGCTTGTCCATCCACGAATTCCCAAGCTGGTGATTCCTCAATATGGGGCAGTTTCAGGAAGTCTTGCAGTGTGATTTGTTGGGTAGTGGTCGCCATCGAGATTTAAACCGCAAACGTTGAGAGCTTTAGAGCTTTAGACTGAGTTTAACGTAGCTAAAAGAGTTGGGATTCTAAGGAAGAGTATTCTCGCGCGATCGCACTTTTTCCTCTCTTCGTTTGGGCGATCGCTCTTGGCAGTACCCCTGTGAACGGGTTTGTTAGAATTTGAGCAACTCAGGATGAAGATCATAATATGGCAGGATTAGATGTGCTTGGGTCTGTTCAGTTTGTTACCGTTAAAGGTAAACGCCTAGCAGTGCTGGATGCGGAGAATTGGGAGGCACTGATCGAATGGCTGGAAACTTTAGAAGATTTACAGATTGCCCGAACTGCTTTTGCTCAGTTGAAGTCAGCAGGAGGAAATCGTCAGCGTGCTGGCTGGCTGCAATGGAATGAAGTGGAACAGGAGTTAGAGTGAGCCGCTATACGCTCTATGTTACACCTGAGACTTTTCAAACTATCAAGGAGCTTCCAGGTAATATACGGCAACGGGTTAGACAAGCGATTCAAAGCTTGAGTGATAACCCTCGTCCTCCTCAAAGTAAACGGCTGGATTTATCTGAAGTTGAAGCCGAACTCTGGCGGATGCGGCTGGATAATTGGCGAATCTTATATGCCATTGATGAATCTGAAAAAATAGTTGACGTTTTAGCGGTTCGCAAGCGTCCACCCTATGATTACGGTGACTTGGAGCAGTTATTAGAGGATTTGGAGTAGGTGAAATAGCCAGCTCAAGCTTATGCAAATGCTATTCATTAATCTCTGCCCTAAATTCTTATTGACTTTTTTCCTTATCAAAGGTATCAGGATGCTCATATTGTTCATAGATATCGTAATATCCATCTATAGGTTTTGATATCCAGTCATAAAGAAATTCAATGACATCAAACAGCTCATCTTCTGAATACTCTATGCATTTATTTTGTATAGGATATAAATTTTATTTGCGTAGTTTCCTAAACATTTGAGCGTTTATATCAGTGCCTAGTTTGCCCCTATCTCCGAATCCTTCTTCAAAATAACCTTGCTCTGAAAAAAAAATCATATAAAGTCTGGAAGAATTTACTTAATGTTGCTAAATTAATTTGAGCTGAACTTGGGTTTTTACCTGTACGCACGGAGTAATATTGTCTCTTTGCCATAAGAAGCCGTGGCTAAATAAATTTCAAGTGAATAGTCTTCTGCTAGATCTATTATTCCAACAACCAGCCAAATACTTCACCTACCGTCAGCCGTAATTCACTGGCAAACGAAGGTACGGTAAGCTGTTCTTTTGCCTCATCAAATACCTCTGGTTGTTGATTGGATTGATAAACAAATATCGTCTGCTCGTCAGGGTCAATCAACCAGCCCATTTGTGTCTCATATTTAAGACTATGCAGAATTTTCTTTGTGACTTTCGTCGCACTCTGCTCTGGGGACAAAATTTCAATTATCCAATCAGGAGCCGCTTGAAAAACATTAGCAATTGCACCACTCTCATCGCGGGGAATTCGATTCCAAACAAATACAGACACGTCAGGTACAATTGACCTCCCTCCAAATGTACACCGCAGTTCCGGAAAAGCCCGTGCAATCTTTTGAGGTTTTACCACTGCATTGATAGCCGTTACCGATTCACCCTGAATTACGCTGTGTTTCCCTTGAGGCATTGGCTTTTGAATAATTTGACCATCCATGTATTCGCTGGCAGGTTCCGTTTCGGGTAGCTTCAGGAACTCTTCCAAAGATAAAGGTTTAGCGGGTGTTTGTACCATTGGCAGTTACCTCTATTTGTGCTGGATGCGGATATAGCGGTTCTCGGTTGGATGCGGTACACTCAGACCTCTCTCCTGGTAGGAGAGAGGCTTTGATCCTTACTCCCCTTCCCTTGTAGGGAACCGGAGCTTTAGTGAGGAGTTGGGGGTTAGGTTTTCTGATGTGCACACGGGTAACTGAGAAACCCTATATAGTCAAGGAGAGGGGACATTCGTTGAGCCACAATGCTA
This sequence comes from Stenomitos sp., assembly GCA_036704025.1. GTDB lineage: Bacteria > Cyanobacteriota > Cyanobacteriia > Cyanobacteriales > Coleofasciculaceae > Allocoleopsis. The sequence continues at coordinate 6,817 of DATNQL010000277.1, read as the reverse complement.
ACAATGTCTCTACTCAATCTTCTACCAAGGTATCGGTACTAGCTCCTTGAGGCGCGATCGCTCAACAGTTCTTAGATTCTCACCAGCCTCTTGACATTAATGTAGTATGTATGTAGTATATAAAGGAATCAAGCGGCGGTAACGTTCAACCTCATTACCTTCCCGTGCCTCAAATTTGGAGAGAGGAGGCGTCCGATGGATATTAGCCAACCAACCCTCGCAAATTTCCTTCAGCATTTGCGTACAGAAAATCAGCCCTTCATCCTGCGGCGAGACGCTGCACCACCTCAGTGGCATGATGAAGCGCTGCATCGCTCGAACTATGGCCAAAATCCAGAGCTTTATGCTCTTTTGGCTGTAGCAGAAACCATTCAACCCTGGCAGCGTGTGCGGATGTTGTTCCAATTGCTGCAACGCTCTCGCAAAGGGATATCTAATGAAGTCCGTTGCACCTTAGAGCGTGTTACAGATTTGCTGCTGGCAGTTTTGCACCCTGACCAAGTGTTGACAGTGTTTCTGGCGCTGCGGCGCGTTCGGGCAAATCATAAACATACTACAAAAGCCATCCTCAAATATATTTTCAATCATCCCCACTTTGAAGATATGGCGAGCAGTCGCCGTCCAACTGTGGTGGATTGCTTGGAACATGCACTGGGTAAGAATGTAGCGCGTGCCTGTGCCAAGATGTTGAGCGAGGAAGCAACGGCTAACGAAGCCTATCTGCGTCGTAACTTGCTGCGGTTTGTCCGCGATGCTCAGTGGGTCAAATTTGTCCTGCCTTTTGTCTACAAGCAAGGGACACGCCAGACTGGTAATGGTCAGTATCAGCAGGCTCATCGGCAGTATATCGAGAAGATAGAGCAGCACCAAGAACGTCCCAAGACAGTTACAGCAACGAATCGTGGTGACATTGCGGCTACGCTGGTTCACCTCTACCGAGGTGGTAGCTCGGCACAGTTGCAACAGGCGTTAGAAGGCTATGTTGATGAAGCGGCGAGTGGATTGCCCCGATTTGCGGGAAAAGTTGCGCTCGTTTTGGATGCTTCAGCTTCGACTCGTAGTTATGGCGAACGCGAATATTGTGCTCTGGCTCAATCCATCGCTTTGCAACGAGTACTTGAAAAACGCTGTGCTAATTTGCAAGTTCATACGGTGGGGGGTTCTGGATATCTGCCAGTACCGGAAGGTAATACGGATTTAGCGACAGCTCTCCTGGATGCGCTGGAAGCGTCACCGGATGTAGTGGCAATTGTTACGGACGGGTATGAGAATGTCTATCCCGGAGACTTAGAGCGTGTTGTGGCATCTTTGCCCAATGCTGGTGTGCAGACATCGGTTGTCTTGTGCCATAGCAAGTTTACGCCCTCGGATGATTTAACCTTACGGCGTCCTGCCAACAACTTGCCGCAACTGGAATTTTGGCATCAAGACGATTTTGAAGACATCCTGCTGTCGTTGTTCTTGATGGCTGACGGCAAAGGTGCATCAGAGTGCTTGCGCGAGTTTCTGCTCGAAAAACTCTACAAGGTCGAAAAGGAGGTAGCACCTTGGACTACCATCAATTAATTCCGACTAAATTTGACTTGTCCACTTATCGTTTTGGAATGCCGCAGCAGTCGGGAACACTGACGGTGTTACCCATGTTCGGCTCTGAGCATGATAATCGATTCGTTGGCCCTTTGTCTGGATTGAAGCTGACTCAAGTGCGCGGTTATGGGAATATGGAACTTTCCAACCCCTCTGAAACCGGAGTTGCGATCGTTCCCCTGCACATGGGTTATATTCAAGACCGAGCGCAAAACCATGCCCTGTGCCGTTCCGCGTTTATCGCTGGGGGTCAAAAACTGATGTTTGAAGATGCCTGCTGTGTGCAAGCTTCTCAAGGCGGCTACCTGGAAGGACGGGAACAGTGGTTTTTCATCCTACCCTTGCCACTGCGGGAAGAAGCACTGGAACTTCGGGGTAAGGAAGATTACAGCAAACTTTGGAATGGGATTACTCGCCTCAATGAGCAGTTTGGTTTACCCAATCGCGGTCATTTGGAGCAGATTCTCAGTCGGAAACGGGCATTTTTAACCCAATATCAAAGCCGATTGGAATTACTGCCCCACCAAACGGGTGCTGTATTCTTCATTCAAGATAAGTTAGCTGGGGTGGAAATTGCCCCTAGTGCGGCTTACTTCCAGGAATTGTGGATGCCTTTGGTTTGCTTCTGCTATGGCGTAGCGGCAATGTATCAAGAGAAAGATATAGAGGTGAAAAAGCCTTTAGTTCCTTTTTCAGCTACCAATCTCCAGGAATTGAGAGAACAGCTCAATCAAAGTCGTCTGGAACGCCAAGAACAAATCCGCAACTGGTTAGCACAGACGCCTGCGGAACAGTTTGGAATTCAGGAAGAAGAACGGTTCATCAGCCTCCGGTTGCAAACCGTAACGGGCAAGAATTTTGCCGGTCAGTTTGTGGAAGAGGAAGGGCGTTTGGTGTATGCCTCACTGTTTGCTAAGCCTGGATATCTTTATCAAACAGCTTGACGGATTTAGACGGCATGTAATATGATGTAGTATATCAGGAACTGAGTCAGGTAATCGACGTAAACAAGCCGGTTCCAAGCAGGTACTAAAGAACGTCTAAACGCTGACTACCTGTCCTGAGCGAATAGATTCATGCTCTTTCCTAAAAGCTACTCATAGAAATCATTAGGAACTGAGTTAGGCACAACGTTAATAGATGATTCCAAATCTAAGCCTAAAAACGTCCTTGCGCTAACCGCCTGTCCTACGTCTTCATGCTCTAATCTTGATTAATCGGCTTATTGCAGTTAAAACTTGCGATTCAAGCCAACTTTTCTTGCCGAGGATAACGAGAAACTAGAAGTGCTTGCTGCCCGTCCTCATTAATTTTAAGAGTAGGAACTGTGCAAGACTCTTTTTTTGCCAAGGTGGCATTCTGCGTCTCGTTTACGCAGACGGGGGGTTCGATTCCCTCCCTCGGCTTTTTCATCATATTGGTAGTCGTTCTAATGAGCTGATATAGCAAAAGGCAGACCGGAGCTTTAGTGAGGACAGAGGGCAGAAGATAGAAGGGAAAAGATTGACGAGTCAAGGTTTCAGTATTTATACGCAGTTGCATTCATACGTAGCACATTGAATTTCTCCCCGTCGGGAGCGTCCCCCTGTCTGGGTGTCGATCTCAACTACTATGTTTGAACGCAACTCGGTATCAGTACGAAGCTAACGCGCATAAAACATTGCGTACTTCAGGTTGTTGAGAAAAACCCTCAATTCCTCTCCCCATCAGTCTCAACACGCAATTTAGAAGCGTGACAGTTTATCCCCCTTGCCTTCAAGAGTTCCTGCTCAAGATTATTGGTGCAACGCAAGGGATGCACCCATTGTGATTTTCATCGGTGCTGAGTCACAGGGTTTTGCAGCAGGCTAATTGACTTGAGTCATACGTGCCGAGTAGAGGTGCCATCTACGCTGCTCTGCGGTTGAGCCAGGAACATTATTAACTCGTCGCAGAACATAGCTGCCGCGAAATCGCTGCCGAGTTCCATTCTTGGTGACGGCAGCAACCGTAACCGGAATCTCAATGAAGGTGGAGCCTGCCGCACCGTCTAGTTGACCGGGTTCTCCAACCTCTACAGCAACGGAGGCGGTGTGGGCAAAACCCTGTTTGAACTGCTTAAACGACTGATGGCTGGCAGCACCATCTCTATCCCAAGCCGAGTAGGCTTGTTGATAGTCTCGACGATCGATCGCGCTGTAATAGTTACGAATCACTTGGATTGCTTCCTGCACGAGCGGCTCAGTACGGGTTGTGCTTTGAGAGAGAGAGACTGCTAGTGGAGTCGGACTGGACGCGATCGAGGAACTTGCCGCCGATGGGGTATGCGCGGCAGGTGGCTGTGATTTGGCAGGGGCATGACAGGCTGTTAGGGCAATAGCAAACAGCACTCCTCCAACAGCCATACGGTGCTGTTTTAACTCGATACAGAAAGAATCGTTCGTTACTGACACAGGTATCTCCTTACAAATCCGATGGGTGCTTTTCTGAATTCCGCACGCGGTAAATGGACTAGATATAGCCATCGACAATTTCAAGTGTCATCAGGCTGAGGAAAGATAGCCTGGTTTATTGGTTGAGAAACGAAACGTTTTTCTCAACAGCTTCACGGCTGATGTGCAAATGATTAGCGGGAAAATCGGGATCGGAATAGCCAACAGCTAAGCCACAAAGAATCGATAATTCCGGTGGGATATTCAACTCGCTGTGGATGATTTCGGGATAAGCTGCTAGCGAAACCTCTACACAGGTGCCAATGCCGCGAGCAGTTAAGCACAACACCAGCGTTTGCAGATACATCCCCACACTCAAGGCATCCGCCATGCTCAGATCTTGGTGCATACAGACGATCCCAACTACTGGAGCGCCAAAAAATTCGTAATTACGCAGAACAGCCAGCTCTCTGTTCGCTTTATCGCCACGAGCAATCCCCATCGCCCCATAGACTTGTGCGCCCAGTTCCTGGCGGTAATGCTGGAAAGCAGAAGGTAGTGGTGAGATGTTGGGCGGCTGCTGCGTGGCTTGGTTTAGCAAAGCCTCTTTCAGACGCTCTCGGCACACACCTTCAGCAAACACTACTCGCCACGGCTGAATGTTTGAATTCGACGGTGCGAGCTGCGCTAGAGCGAGGGCTTCATCAAGCAAAACCCGTGGCACGGGTTGGGATAAGAATTTGCGTGTTGAGTGCCGATCTTTAATCGTTTGCTCGATATCAAACATATTCAATCAACCTCTGTGAGAAATCAATATGAATGCTCCACTGGATTCTAGGCATTTGCTTAATCCATAGGCTCTGCTCATCCTTTCTTGAGCACCTAAGCCGGAACGTCACCCCCTGACTTAGGCCTCCACCTACGGCAATTAGGCGCTGAATCCTCCGTCAATCATCAGGCTTGCACCAGTGATAAAACCCGCTTCAGGACTAGCCAAATAAGCAACCATTCCCGCAATCTCCTCAACACTGCCGTAGCGGGGCAAAGCCATCAGCTTTTTCAGCATTTCAGCAAAGTCCCCTTCAGGGGGATTCATCTCCGTAGCGATCGGTCCTGGCTGCACATTGTTGATCGTAATCCCACGCGGGCCGAGGTCACGCGACAGCCCTTGCACGAGTCCTTGCAGAGCCGATTTGCTCATGGCATAAATGCCACCGCCAGCAAATGGCATCCGTTCGGCGTTGGTGCTGCCGATGTTGATAATGCGTCCGCCCTCTTTCATGTGCTTGACAGCAGCTTGCGTCGCCACAAACACGGCACGCACGTTAACGGCGATGGTTCGATCGAAGTCCGCGAGTGTGATATCGTCGATCGGGGCGATCGCTAACACCCCTGCATTATTGACGAGGATATCAATGCCGCCCAATTTTTCCACCGTGCGCTCAACAGCGGCAACTACTGCATTAGCCTCGGCACTGTCGGCTTGGATGGCTAAAGCCCGGACACCTAGCGCCTGCGCCGCCTGTGCGACTTCGTTGGCTCGATCGGGCGAGCTGCTATAGGTGAAGGCGACATCAGCACCTTCTCTGGCTAAGCGCTGGACAATGGCGGCTCCGATGCCGCGACTGCCTCCAGTAATGAGTGCAACCTTACCTGCTAGTTTCTCGGTCATATACTATCTCCATTTGTGCAAATTTTAGCTTGCTGTTTGCCTGGGGGACTCTACGTGAATGCTCAAGGTGAATCTGATGTCTAAAATCAATCGGTTTGAATTTGAACGACAATGGTTACGTTAGTTCGACTGGCTCTTTCTGAGCCGCTCGAACGATGTCATTCGTCTGGGCGTCGATCGCAACCCGAATGGATTCAGGTAGAGCCGCTCGGTGAGCATCGTGAGGACTTTGAAAAGTGTCTTGAGCATCGGGTTGTTGGCAAGCAATCATGGTTTTGACGTGTTCGAGTTCATCATCTCGAACTGCCACAAACACATCGTAAAGATTTTCAATTTTGGGACGGCGGAACTCACTGGGGCGAGTGGTTTGAAATTCATCAAACATATAGAGATCACCGTCTCGATAGTATTCGATCGCAATCTCTGGGGCCGGTAGCTTTTTCAGTTCTTCCCCATGCTCTTGCAGAAAAGCGTCGTAGGTGTGATAAGCGTGTTCCTCGACAAGCTGCATGAAACGATAGGCTCCAGGAGGAGACAGAATATAGACTCCAACGATAACCCAGTAGTAAACCAAGGCTCCAGCATGGGCGATAAAGCGATCGATAAAATAGCGACTGCCGCCTAACGACTCCGAAATTAATAGGTGATGGAGTTCGTTCCAGGATTCAGCAAAGTGAATTTTCAACCAATCCGATTTGCGCCACCAGCCCATTGTTTCGTAGAGGTGGAGAACCGAGGTGTAGGCAAAGTAGGGAACACGAGCAACGGTTTCTAAAACATAGAATCGTGGATAGAGACGCTGGCGATAAAACGTGTTCAATAGCGCTTCTAAAAAGTTAACCAGAATTCTGATCATAGTACTAATCTCCTTAGCTTTATTTCCGCCAATAATTATTGGCAGCAGCGATTGTGGCAAATTCTGTCGCCACCGTCTGTCCAACTGCAATCAGCATCATGGCATCGTTACCATATACGTCTCGCAATTGTTTGCGTTTTTCTTCATCCGGCTGAGTCAACTTAATAATCAGCCGTGACATTTTGACGGCAAGTTGTCGCCCTTCTTCTGGTGTCTCAGTCAAGAGTGAATTATTGGGAATTAAGATAACTTCAGGTGGTGTTCCAATAGGTGAATGATTTGAAGGTATTA
>DATNQL010000276.1:0-12130 GCA_036704025.1 Stenomitos sp. | reverse complement strand
CTCAAGGCTCGGAAGACCCCTGCATTTTACTGATTTTTCAACGAGAACAGGCACCGATCCGCCAAGTTTGGTTAGAAAAGTGTGCTAATTCTACCTTTGATAACTTCTACTTTAATATCCCAATTCTCAAACGGTGGGGTGTTCGTAAAATTAAGTTAATTACTTCTTCCAGTCATTTACCGCGAGCGCAGTGGATGGCGCAGATTCTGTTTGGCGCTCATGGGATTTGGGTAGAGACAGATATGGTCTCACATCAAGGCACAGCCGCAAATCGAGAATCTGTTCTGAAGGCGGGTTTGGATATCAGCCGCTGTCTGGTTTGGGCAGTACTCAGTCAGGTTGTTCAGCCTAGATGCTTGAAATTAGTGCCACTTTATGCAGTGGATTTGGAAGCTTGGCGTAACTCTGGTTTTCGGTGTGAGCGTCAAGAGGAATTGAAGCTTGATTAATCATTAGACATTGGGTGACATAAGCAGGAAGCCTTTTTGAGTTTTTGGCACCACTGTATATTTAAGGAATTTACTGGGCAGTTATTGGAAATAGAGCTAATTTTTTCAGGGAAATTTCGGTAGAAAGTAGAGCTGAAGTAGGGGTAACTTTTTAGCAATTTAGCTGAACAGCGATCGCCATCCCAAAATCTACCATGAATTACAACCCCGATATTCACCACTGTCGCTCTATCCGACTGCCAAAATACAACTACTCCCAGGCCGGCGCGTACTTCGTCACGATTTGCACCCAACACCGCCTGTGTTTGTTCGGTGAGATTATTGATCACACGATGATGCTGAATGTAGCAGGGCAAATGGTCGAAACCGTTTGGCAGCAATTACCCCATCGTTTTCCCCAATAGGTCTTGTGCCTACCCTAATACCGTGGGAAGTGCAGTTATCAAATCTGGCAAGTACAGTGGTTGATGTCAGCCATGTACAGGGTAATTTATGTATCAATCGCAATTGTTAAAAAATACTTTCATCCGTTTTCGACGCTTAGCTCAAAAAACATTAAAGCTAACAGGGTTGTTGCTACTGTTGAGCCTAACACTCCTAACCCCGTCACTCCCTGCACAAGCCGCAAGCCAAGTTAGCCCTCTCGTTGAAGAACAAGTCTTGCAGGTACTCCGCAAGCACCCTGAACAAATTTTGCAGCTCATCCGTGAACATCCAGAAGTCATTGTGCAATCGGTTCAAGCCTATCAGCAGCAACAACAATCACAATTGCAACAGATACGGCAGGCTTTCGTGCAAGCACTACAAACGAATCCTAAAGTTGTGATTCGCGACTCTCCCACCACGGGCGCAAGTGATTTAAAAGTCGTGCTATTAGAATTTTCAGACTTTCAATGTCCCTACTGTGCCCAGGCTCATAAAATCATTCAAGAGTTTATGAGCAAACATGCGGATGAAGTTACCTTAGTGTACAAGCATTTCCCTCTCACTCCTATTCATCCTGAAGCCATGCCTGCGGCTAAAGCGGCTTGGGCGGCATTTCAGCAAGGGAAATTTTGGGAATACGAGGATGCTCTATTTTCTCAGCAAGACAAGTTGGGTAACTCGTTGTATCTAGCAACAGCTAAAAGCCTGAATCTGGATTTGGAGAAGTTTGAGCAAGATCAAGCGAATGCCGATAGGGCGATTGAGGAGGATGTTCAGTTAGCTCAAACATTGGGGCTTTCAGGCACTCCCTTCTTCGTGATCAACGGTGAAGCCTTTTCGGGTGACGTGAAGTTATCGGATTTAGAGAAGGCTTTGACGGGTGCCAGCCAGTCTTAAAATTGGATTCAATACTTTGTCATGCAAATAGCCGCTCATTCAGGCTAATCTGCCAAGCTTGAGATTGAATGGTGGATAGGGGAACTTGATAGAAATACTGACGCAGAAACTGTTCTTCTTCAACGGCGGCTATGAATTTCTGGATGGCTTCATTGGCAGCAGAGTTCGTCACTTCTAGTGAGGGTTGTCCACTAATGGCGATCGCCCAATCCTTATGTTTGACATTAAAGTCAAGACGTGATAGAGTATCCAGTCCCAGATGGAGAATGCGATCGCTCAAATCCAGCTTTTCTTGCAATTGCACCAAAGTCGCTGTTTGTCCCGTGCGGCTAAGGAATTTGGCAATTCCCACGAGTTGTTTCCAGATTTCACCGGGTGATAGGGGGCTGGGAGGTGGATAAGCGAGGGCTAATTTTCGATTGGATGCAATCGCACGGCGGAACCAGATTTGCAGTTCATCCCAACTGGTGGGACACTCGCTAACCGTGAGGGGATCAATCGATTTTGGATTGGAATTGTTTTCCATTTCCTCATGCGTCTCCTCACTCAGTCTCGCTGCGCTATCCGTCAAGCTTTGGCTGTCCATTTCCTCATCTGCACCACGCCAATCTAAAATCCAATCTAATCGGGTGGGAATACTAAACGAGGATAAATCAACCCGTGAACGCACCGCGAGTAATCGCACTTCGGGGCGTTTTTTGTAATTGTTGTAATCCAGTTCAACAATCGCATCACATCTTCCTTTGGGCACTTCATCTCGGTAATGTCCCCACCAGATACCAGGAAATCCGCTATGGCAAGAGTTGTCCCAAAGTTCAAATTCAGTTTTAATAAATTGGACTTTTCGTCCTTTAAAGTCTTGGGTATTGTAGTTTCTAACGTCCTCAAACCAACAGTTTTGAATTAATAGCTTTGGAACAGGATTTCCCATACCATAGGGTTCGAGGAGTTTGAGTTCATAAAATAATTCCTTTCCTAACTCGGCTACCGTCACAATTAGGTCAGCTTCGATGACAGGAGTAAGTGAGGCACCTGTAGTAGAGACTTGTTGCCGTAACTGTTGATTAATCGCTTCAGTAAACAGGGGCAAATTTTCAATCGGGAGACTCAATCCTGCGGCAAACGGATGACCCCCAAATCGATGCAGCAAGTGTTCTTGTGACTTGACTAACTGATAGAGGTCAATATTATTCACAGAACGCGCCGAACCTCTGGCGAATTTTGGAGAGTCCGGTTGTGATGGAGACTCAATGATTGTAGATTCTTGTCCGTTGTTTTGTAATGGACTATCAACATCATTTTCTGTACTTAACAAAATAGTAGGGCGTCCATATTCCTGAGCAATTTGCCCTGCAACTAAGCCGAGAACACCAGCCGGCCATTGAGAGTCTTCAATCACAATGACACTCGTGGTTGAGAGGTCGAGTTGCTCCAGTTTGGCTTTCACTTGCTGTGTGACATCTTTTTGCAAAGACTTACGGCGAGTATTGGCTAATTCTGTTTCGGTGGCGAGTTGTTCGCAGCGCTTTTCATTGGTACTGGTGAGTAATTCTACACAGAAGGAGGCATCGCCTTGAATGCGGCTAACGGCGTTAATTCGGGGACCGAGTCCGAAAGAAATATCGGTGGGGCGATCGCCATTTCTTTGGCATAATTCCAATAAGCGAGCCACACCAGGACGAGTCCGAATTTTTAATTGTTGTTGCAGTCGCTCAATTCCTCGTTGAGCTAGGTAACGACAATCTCCACTCAGTTGGACTAAATCTGCAATTAATCCAATGGCGACCAAATCTAACAAACTCTCTAACGGTTGCTGGGGAACATCCGGTAAGGTTTGATAAAGGGCTTCGATGAACTTGTAAGCAACCGCAACACCGGAAAGATGGAAGAGTGGATGGTCGGGGGAAAAATAGCGGGGGTTGATAATCGCCTTGACAGGTGGACGCTGTGCTGGAAGGGTGTGATGGTCGGTCACAATCACATCAATTCCTAGGGTTTGAGCATAATCAATTTCTTTTAAATTGGTGCTCCCCGTATCGCAGGTTACGATTAATCGACAACCTTGTTTTTGCAACGCATCAATGCCCTGATGATTCAAACCATGAGATTCTGTGAGGCGATTGGGAATATAGTAAATGAGCTGCCACTCTTGCGGTAAAAACTGCCCTAAGCCTTCCCAAAGAACGGCGGTTGAAGTAATGCCATCGGCGTCAAAGTCTCCCCAAATGGCCACCATTTCACCGGTTCGGCAAGCTTGTTGCAAGCGTTCCACCGCCCACTGCATTTCCTGCCCAAATTCAAAGGGATTGGCGGGTTGGTAAAAGTCTGGGTTTAAGAAACCGGGCAGTGCCAAAGCATCACGGATGCCCCGTTTCCATAAGAGTTGAGCTGCATGATGCCCCTCTCCATCGCTTGGAACTTGAGCGGGGATATGGGGCTTAATGGCGTCCAAGAACCATTGGGGGATTTCCGAGGGTGGCGAGACTTGCCATTGCAGTTGGGGTTCAGGCATAAGATTGGTCAGTGGCGATGAGCCTAAGGGTCTGCGGTACTAACGCAGGACAGAATATTTCCCTACAATTTCTGTATTCTATTTATTTTTTGAGCGGACTTGCGAATAAGCAAGCAAAGGAGAAGACGATGGAATCGAACGGTTCTGAAGTAAAACAGATGGCTACACAGCTACTGGCAGCGATGATTTCTAATCCACATATTTACCCCAATGTCAGTGATGAAAGCATTCAAGGGCAGCGAGAGCGAACTCTGATTCTGTTGGCGGTTGAGATGGCTGAGGCTGTGATTGAGAAGGTGGAAAGCCGAATTCAGTGAGGGAACGCTGGCGCTCAGTAGCGAACAATCATCTTATACGCAGTTGCATTCATACGTAGCACATTGAATTTCTCCGCGTCGGGAGCGTCCCCCTGTCTGGGTGTCTATCTCAACTACTATGTTTGAACGCAACTCGGTATTAGAAACCCGGTTTCAAGTGTAGAGAGTTGGGTGAGATGGGTACAACAGCCAGTCGGAGCCATACCCGTTACATGCATAACAGATTATAGGTACAACCCTGCCATGTTGAGGCAAATGATCGGATGCCCTGTGAATCAGTGACAGGCATTCAGACCTTACACTCGCTCAAAATGGTAGGGTACTCTATCACAGATTTTCCTAAACGATTGCTTTTTTCCCACCGATCTGATAATACATCCGGAATTCTGCAATTCCGGTTGGTAGTTTAGAGTGTTCCTCAATTAGTGAGATTCATCCAGTTTTAAAACACACTCCTCCAGCATGGGAGAGATGAAATTTCTTAAAAAAATAGATTTTTGCCCTATCATACGTGACTCTCAGATACGTCAGGGACTCTTAAGAAATTTGGCAATTATTGCATACTAGCCCTTTAGGCTAATGGGATCTAGTGGGATTGTATAGATTTTTTCCTTGGAGTTCAGTGATAGGAGATAACAAGGATTAGGCAAATTTTTGTGCCAGCGAGAGGAGTCAACCCACTCTAACTCATCTCACTCAGGGCGAACATTGAGCTGCTTTTTTGCCTATGCCTAACCTCAAGGAGGTTAATATGTTGAACAAAGATGAAAAGGAAAATAAATTCTTAAAAATTGTCTACGCTAAAGTCAAAGAGAAGGGAAAAGAAGAGTTAGTTCCTCTCAGGCTTTATGCGGATGGTTCCCTGGAAGTGAATAAATAAAGTGGATAGGGATGTATTCCAGCATTCAATTGGATACTGATTCCATGAAGTCTAGGGGCAGATTGAACAAACTTTTTGATCACGAACCGCTCACGAAACAGAACCAACAAAACGGTTCCGACCCAACCCATGATTGAATGTTTCACTTTTCCTGGTACTCCTGAAATTTATCCGGACAGCGTGAGCAGGATGTCGGATTAAACAGTAGATGCACCCTGATGACCGCCCTCAGCAACTTGCTGGGGGTTTTTTCTTGGAACGTCCCTTGAAAGGGTAGTGCCATAGCCATCGCACACAACACATTAGCCCAGCCGATTTCGCCTCAACCCAGCCGAGAGTATTCCGCTGAGACCTCTAGTTGTTACTCTAGAGGAGTTGATCATGTCCAAAGGACAGTAAAAATGATGCAAGCCAAATCGGGTGATACCGTTAAAATTCACTATACGGGCAAACTAGACGATGGCACAGTGTTTGATTCCTCCGTCAACCGTGAACCGTTAGAATTCACACTCAATCAAGGGCAAGTCATCCCCGGCTTCGAGGAAGCGGTGATGGGAATGGCACCTGGAGAATCAAAAACTCAAAAAATTCCTGTGGATCAAGCTTATGGTCCTTATCGAGAAGAAATGGTGATTCAGGTCAACAGAGAACAACTCCCGCCAGACTTGGAACCAGAAGTCGGTCAGCAATTACAAGTCCAACAGCCTAATGGGCAAGCCGTTCCGGTTTTTATTACAGAGGTTTCTGATGGCAAGGTAACCTTAGATGCCAATCATCCTCTGGCTGGCGAGAATCTAACGTTTGATATTCAGTTGGTTGAAATCATCTAAATTCTGAGACTATACCGACTCAATCCGCCGAAATTGGCAGACTATATGAACTCCATGTGACATCTTCGCTGGTGTAGCAGCAATTTCTAATCGCCAGGGACTTTGGCTAATCCCTCTGGCCTTTTTAGCGGGTGAGGGGATTTCTTGAATTTTTCCGGATATCTTCAGATTCATGTCGGATTAAAAAACAGTAGATGCACCCTGATGACCGCCCTCAGCCCCCCCGCTGAGGGTTTTTTCTTGCCAGACAAGACAGCCTCTCATACTCAATCCGGGACTGCTACCCCTTTTTGGGTAGGACAAGGGAGATAAGGAAGACAAGGGAGATAAGGAGGAGAGATTCAAGACTATTGGCTCAAAAGGGTTTTTAAAGACGGATTTGATATCATACCCAATCCATTTAGATAGCTCTCTGGGTCTGATAAACCTTGATGGGTCGGTCAATTCCCTTGAAGCGGTGTTCTCCCATCTCCGCTAAACCCGGTTTTTGCGACAACATTTGATAGGTGGCTTCACTCAAAACGCATCCCCCAGGGGGACAGATGGCTTCCATACGGGAGGCTAGATTGATTGTAGCTCCTAAGGCTGTATAATCCACCCGTTGAGAACTGCCGACATCACCGACCACAGCCTTTCCACTATTAATTGCAATGCGTAATTGCAGCGGTTCGCGCAAAACCTGATTAGCATTGAGATTCTCTAAACGAGTGAGCATTCCTTGGGCAGCGGCAACAGCCCGGTCGGCATGGTCTTTTTGAGGTTCAGGAGCGCCAAAAAAGGCCATGATGCAATCTCCAATATACTTATCCAAAGTCCCGCCCATAGCGAAAACTTCTTGTAACATTTCCTCGAAAAAACTATTGAGTAAGTGGGCAATTTCTGTAGGGCTTAACCGTTCAGAAAGTGCTGTAAAGCCAACAATATCTGCAAACAGAATACTAATTTCACTCTCTTGGGGAGATAACCGACCGTCTGGTAATGCACCAACTGAGATTAACTGTTGCACGACGGCTGGAGAGTGATATCGTTCTAATCTTTGCCGAATCATTTCTTCACTTCTGAGTTTTTGTTGCAAGAGCCAACGTTGCACACTCGAGGCTACTAGATTCGCTAACGTTGAAAAAAAGCTGAGGTCTTCTTCTCCTTCTTTGGCCCAATGCATTGAAGAAAAATGGGCATCGGCATACAGAACACCAACCACCTTATTTTCATCCCAGAGAGGAACCGCCATGGCGCTACCAATGTTTTTGAGTAAAATACTCTGTTGCCCCTCAAAACGTTGATCGACTTGGGCATCCGCCGTTTGAATCGCTACTTTTTCTGTAAATGCTTTTTGACAGATGGTTTGGCTAATCCAACTGCCATCAGGAGATAAATTCTTCTGCTGAAAGACATTTCGGGTTGCTGCATTGAGCAATTCAAGTTGGCCTGTACCACTCACATCAATTAACAATGCTAATCGCTCAATACTTTTAAGGTAACGGAAGACAACCTCTTGCACCTGAAAAAAAATGGCTTCTATTGATTCAGCCGCACTCAAACCTTTAGCTATCTCCACCAAGTCTTTGAGGCGAGCAATCGTTTTGTCTTTGTTGCTGATATCATCACGGTCAGCATTGGCTTGTATCCAATGCTGTTGCAGTTCTTTGACATTGCGAAGGATGGTGCCTCCTTTTGGCGAGGATTCTTCCGGTGTGACATTCGCGTGAAGTGGCTCACCCAAAATCACGACAAGGCTAATATCTCCTAGCCAAATGACATCGCCGTTCTTGATCTTTTCCGGCGAAGTTACAGGACGTGTATTCATGAGCGTCCCATTTTTACTCCCCATATCCTCAATAGTCCATACCCCGGAGGCCGTTTTTAACAAGCGGGCATGGTAGCGAGAAATGCCCTCAAAAGGCAAGTTTAAGTTGCATTCGGGCAATCGACCAATTGTAAATTCCTCTCGATTGACCGAAACCGTTTGTTCTGTATTTCCCCGTTTTAGGCGTAGTTTAAGTTCAGCCATGACTCCGATACCTTTTACCTTTATGAAGCGAACAAGGTCTGCCACAAATTCACTAGGCAAGGGGCTTCTCGTCGGGTCAAACCTCACCTCGCCATAGGTTATGGCATTGCCCTGATTGCCCAAAAGACACCACCCTGAGAGGGAAATTGCTCCCCTGTCAATCTACAGCTCAGGGCCGGCTTCATCAGGGAAGCGTTTGACTGTTAAAACTTACAAAGGTGTCCAGCCGATGGACTTCCCCCATTCATCTACACATATCGTTACAAAAATCCGGAAACACGGTTTCTGGCTTGAAAAGTCTATTAGGCTAACGGTTTACTGCGGGGGAGCGAGCAATACCATGATAGGCGCATTACTAGACCAGCGTTACCAGGTGGTTCGAGTTCTAGGGCAAGGCGGTTTCGGTCATACTTACATTGCCGAAGACACTCGCCGACCGGGCAATCCCACTTGTGTGGTGAAACATCTCAAACCCGCTTCTCGCGACCCCGAATTTTTGCAAATCGCTAGACGTCTATTTACTCGCGAAGCCGAAACTCTGGAAAAGTTAGGCAATCATGACCAGATTCCCAGATTGTTAGCTTACTTTGAGGAAAACCAAGAGTTTTACTTAGTCGAAGAATTTATCGACGGACATCCGCTCAATGTGGAACTGGAACCGGGTCAGCCGTGGAGCGAAAGCCAGGTAATTCAACTGCTGCAAGAAGTCTTACATATCCTCGATTTTGTCCACACGAACGGTGTGATCCATCGCGACCTCAAACCTGAGAATTTAATCCGCCGCAAGCAGGATAACAAGGTCGTTTTAGTGGACTTTGGTGCCGTTAAACAAGTGCAGATGCAATCGATCGTTGCTCAAGAACTGGTTAAAGAGACGGTTGCCATTGGTACTCCAGGTTACATGCCCAGCGAACAGGGACAAGGCAGACCTCGTACTAGTAGTGATCTTTATGCTCTGGGCATGATTGGTATCCAAGCCCTAACCGGCATGAATCCTACCCAATTTGGAGAAGACCCCGATACGGGGGAGATCATCTGGCAGCAACATACTCAAGTCAGCGATGGGTTGGCGGCTGTTCTGGCTAAGATGGTACGCCACTATTTTAAATACCGCTATCAGTCAGCGACGGAGGCATTGCAAGCGCTGGAGCCACTCGCCAATCCCAACGCAGCAAAGGCTTTTGCGGCGATCGCCAGTCAGAGAGTGCGTTACTACCTCAGAGATGGCTATCAGTCTGCCTCTAAGGTGCTGCAAACGATTCAGAATATATCGGCTCTGAAAACGCGACAGGCGATCGCCACACTGAAGTCTTTACCATCCGGTCAAGCCGCTCTGCCATCGAGCAATGTGATGGAGCAAACGGCAACGGTGCCTCTGAACAATGCTTCGCGATCGCCAATCGGTGTAGGTTCTGTTTCTGGACTCCCTAACAAATTGCCCCTCATCCTGGGAACCAGCGCCGCTACTTTGGTCGTTGCCGTTGGTATTTTTTCGGCGGTTCGTCCACCATCACCCCAGGCGGTGACGACGGCGAATAAAACGAATGCTATACCGGAACCGAATAAAACGAACTCAACACCTGAACCCAACCAATCGAATTCAACCTCGACACCCAATCCATCTGGCTCAAAACCTGAACCGGAGAAAGCGCAAGACCCGAATGCTTGTACTTTCACGATGAGAAGGGCATCCAATGTGCGAGAATCACCCAGAAGCAGAAAAACCGGGGAAGTGATCAAATCAGGAACCCCACTCACTGTGACTGGAAAAGAAGAAAATGGCTATATAGAGATTAGCGATCCAGTACCCGGTTGGGTGTATAAGAATCGCACAAAAAAAACTTGTCCTAAACCGAATAAAGTTGATTCTAAAAAGGGCAAAGCATCAGATGATTGATAGATATTTTATTCTGGTTTTTGAGAGAGGTAATTTTCAATTAAATTGACAATTTGTTCATACTCAAATTGTTCAGAAAGACCCATAATTTTAGTAGCAAATGGCATGTATTTTGGATTTAATTGACGGAGTCGAATAATTTCTTCCTCAACACCATTCACATAACCGCTATAAGCCGCTTCATACAGAGCAATCAGTTCCTCTTGGGGTGGCATGATGATTTCTGTGAGTTCAGTCAGCGAGTGGTGACTCGATTGATCTCCTAATTTTTGAGCTTGAGGTTCACTCTCACTGTCATAAATCCACGACAAGTGTAAGTAACTCTGGATTTTGCCTAACAAGTCTTCACATTGGATGGGCTTTGGGAGAAAATCGTTGTAACCAGATTCCAAGCTTTCTTGTCGGTTAACCACAAACGCTTTGGCAGAGATCGCAAGAATAATGGTGTTTTGAATCTCTGGTAATTGGCGCAGTTGTCGTGCCATCTGATAACCATCCATCACTGGCATGACTAAATCTGCGAGAATTAAATCGGGTTGAAATTGCAATGCTTTTTCCACACCTTCTTGTCCATCCGCTGCCTCTTCGAGTTCAAAGCCGATGGGTTCTAGCATATTGATGAAAACGGTGCGATTTTCCCAACAATCATCAACAATGAGGATTTTTCGTTTAGAACCCGAGTAGCCAATGATGCTGTGGGTTCTGTTGACAGGTGTTGGCTTGATCGGGGTGGAGACGACTGGCACGTCTATCTCAAACCCAAATCTGCTGCCAAGATTGGGAGTACTCTCAACCAAGATTTTGCCTCCCATGAGGTCAACATTTTTTTGAGTAATTGCCAATCCTAAACCCGTTCCTTCCGCATGGCGGGAACTATCTCCTACTTGCTCAAAGGGTAAAAATATGGTTTTCAATTGTTCGGGAGATATGCCGATCCCAGTATCTTCAACTTGGAAGCGAATTTTGGTCATTGTTAATGGCTCATGACCTTGAATCACTTCAACTGTGAAGATCACACTGCCCTTATCAGTAAATTTAACAGCATTGGAAAGCAGGTTCATTAAAACTTGGCGCAGACGCTTTTCATCGGCATGAATGATGGTGGGGAGCTGGTTGAGCGGAAGATAGGTAAAAGTTAGGGATTTTTGTGTAGCTTTGAGACGGAAGATTTCCGTTATGCCTGCGAGGAAAGAGAGAAAATGACAATCTTCTGGGTAGAGTTCGAGCTTGCCGGCTTCAATTTTTGAGAGGTCTAAAATATCATTAATAAGTGTCAGGAGGTGCATCCCGCATTGATAAATAATGTCAACGCCCTCTTTCTGCTTAGGAGTCGCGTTTTTGTCGCGTTGCAGAATTTGCGCGTAGCCCAAAATGCCATTGAGGGGGGTGCGGAGTTCGTGGCTCATGTTGGCGAGGAAGGCACTTTTGGCTCGGTTCGCTGCTTCAGCCGCTTCTTTGGCTTTGGCTAATTCTGCTTCAGCTTGTTTGAGATTCGTAATATCAATTTCAATTCCATCCCAAACAGTTCGCCCATCCTCTAAACGGCGAGGGGCTGAACGAACATAAGACCATTGAATTTTACCTGAAGGTATTCGCTTACGCATCTGCATCTCAAACAGCGATAAGTTGCGCCGCGATTCCTCGGTTAACTGCTCATGGAGCGGGCGATCTTCTTCGATAATCAGATTATGCAAGACACTGGCATCTTGCATCACCACTTCGGGTTTGATGCCAACGAGGCGTTCAATTCCTGCGGTGATGTAAGAGAAGTAAACCTTTCCATTCGGTTCTTGAATGAGTTGATAAATTACACCATTGGGTAGATTATCGGCAAGGGTACGCAGCCTGTATTCTCGTTCTTGTAACTCTAGTGCTGCTCGTTTGCGATCGCTGACATCTCGGTGGGTTCCT
>DATNQL010000275.1:0-8050 GCA_036704025.1 Stenomitos sp. | reverse complement strand
CCTGAGTTTGGTTCATCAAAATTTGCCGCAGCATCATCTCAATACCTGCAATGCTGGAGATATTGCGTTTAGCATTAGAACCGCCAAGCATTTGTTTGTTGGTATAAACCTGAGGTGTAAATAAAACGGCTGATTCCATCTGCTCAGTCACGGTGTAAGCAGAGTGAGAAATTGAGCAGATTAATTGCCGTCCTCTCCCTGGTTTCTTAGCAGCGTTGTAATTAGCTAACTCCTTCAGGAATGTATCAACCTGAAGTTCAACTGACTGAGTTTTGCTCGTACCTGGTAGCATTACTACTCGTTCCACCCAGAGCCTTAAATCATCCCAACCATCAGGTAACTCATACTGAGAAACAATGGGTTGAATTAGACTCGTGATATAAGCAATTACTGCATCTCCAGTTTCGCGTATATTCTCAATACCAGGATTACGCTCCAGATATTTGGCAGCTAAGAAGTACCATTCGTAGGGAACTCCGCCAGTATTACCCTTCAGCTTGTTTTTCTTAAGGCTTTCATTAATCCGCTGAATTTCTCGGATTTGTGGCAGATATTCATCGAGATTCCAGAATTCAGCCACCTTATGAGTTAGATCGAAATGAGGTAATTCTGGTAACTCTTTGTTCTTTTTACGAGCCGCTTCAATGCGATTCACTCGTTCGTCCCAAATTTTGCGGCTGACTAAATCACCAAACTCAGCTAGTTGGTCAATGCGAATATCATCGTCAAACTTGAAGTCATAGTCACCCGATAAAACACTCTGTTGCTGAAACTTGATTAGATTATCGCTGCGACTTTTAGCAACCGAGCCTTTATTAGGATTGAGGATGCGTAGGGTAGCATCTAGTGCTACTTGCATCAAACCTGAATCATCACAGAATAAATTATAGTATTCGGCATATTTCATCCCTTTGCCATCTCTGCCAAAACCTGTTTGTCTGAGTCTTAGCTGACCTGCACACAAGGATTTGATGCTGGCAACAACTCTATCTGGTAACTCTTCAGAAGAGATAGGTGGTGCGTTACGGTCTGCTAGGTAAATCACCCCCGTTGGTAGATATAGCAATGGTTCATAGTAGGTTTGTTCATCAGTATTGAGGCTGGTGTGAGCCTGCATCAGGGCGTTATTTACCACATTGGTCAGCACACCCCGGTTTTCAGCAATGCTGTGATAGGTAAATTTCAGTTGTCCATCGCTCAAGCTGTGGATGATTTCTTTAAGTCTGGGATGTTCTGCGTCTTGAGGATGCTTAACGATGGAAGCGAGGGAGTCAGCAAGGCAGGTTAGATCGGAGAGACTGCGAAGAGTGCGATCGCGTAATACTGGATTTAGTCCATACTCAGAAAAGTTCCAGTTGGTATCCCAACGCCGTTGAGCGTTGTACACCATGCATAGCAAATCGTCCAAGTATTCTTGATAAGCTTCTGGTTCGTCGGGATTAATGAAGCAGTCAAGTCCTAGCTGGCGAACTTTCTCATCGATAATTTGACGATGTTGTTCCAGTGATAGTTTGCGGCAATTATCGGGGACATCGGGGAATTTTTCAAAGTCATGCAGAATGAACCCCGCAATCACGAGTCGCCGTTCTCGCTCTCTTACTACTCGCCGCACAGTGGTATCAAGTTTTTCGAGACGCTTTTCAATCAAATTGGCTGGGAACAAACCATTAAGTAAGTGAGTATTCAGTGATTGATCGGCTGCATTATCCCGTCGAACTCTGGCTTTACCTTCTACTTCTCGCTGCTGGTCAATCTCATCAAAAAACTTACCCCCTTTGGCAGTAACGCCAATTGCCAGTCGAAGTAGATTCGGTAAGACGTATTCAGCAAAATCCTGCATCACCTGGTCATCAGGATTCTGTGCCTGAATTGCCTCTCGCAGCAGTTTGAGAGTCAGTAAATCTCTTTGAGCTTCAACAGTACGGTCAGACATTTCAGAGTCAAAACCGTAATCATCATCCTGTAACCAGTCATCATCAGAGCCATCAAATTGCTCAGGATTCAAATTATCCTCACTCTCAAAGAGAGAAAGTTGTTCAACTCGTTCTTCAGATTCTCTGCGCCTTTTAGCCATCTTCTTGCAAAATTATTTGTCTTTCATCTCAAGTAACTGATAGCGCTCGACATACTCCAGAGTGAGGAGACGGATGTAGTCTAGAAGTTCAAAAAATTGCTTGATTTTAGGATACTCATCTTCTGATGAACGATACCAACTCACAATGCAATCAACATCAAAAATACTAAGTTGGTGTAAGTGATCGAGAGCTTCACGAGGTTCCTGACGAGTATAACCAGAAGTAATAATCTGGCTGACGTAGCCTAGGATGTAAGTTGATAGGAGTTCTAATTGACTCCAAACAGTATATTCTTGTTCGGATTCCTTCTCTGTTTCCCACAGTTTGCGGCGTTCGTCCTTTATCGCTTTTTCATAAGTAAGTAAACGACTTTTAAGCTCTGATAGACGATTCTGATTGATTGAGCATTTTTCAAGTTGCCTCATTATTTTCTGCCTCTAATGAATTCAGATAAGCTGTAATTTGCTGGATGTAGAGCGGGTATTGCTGTAAAGCTTTAGGAATAGCTGAAAAGACTAATTGGCTGTCGATATCCTTA
Organism: Stenomitos sp.; assembly: GCA_036704025.1. GTDB lineage: Bacteria > Cyanobacteriota > Cyanobacteriia > Cyanobacteriales > Coleofasciculaceae > Allocoleopsis. Next base: position 5,437 of record DATNQL010000275.1, on the reverse strand, counting down.
TACCGATGAACTAAAATGTTTCGCATTCCGGCTGATTGAGCTAGCTGTTCTGCCAACTCTCGCGTAATAATGCCTCGTTGTCCAGCTTTGATATATGAGTCAAAGTATGTTGAGGGAGTATCTTGATGTAACTGCACTAATAGATAGGCATTAATATCTGATGCGGCTTCAACAAGCAATTGTATCAATCGCTCAGAAATCAGTTGCTGGTCAAAGTTATTTAAATAAGTTTCTAAGCTAACTGATTCAAACTCTCTGAGGCGATTGAGATACTTGACCATTAATTCAAATCTTGATGTGATAATATCACGCTCTATTGCTGTCATACACCCCACTTCTGTAGCCATAGTTCAATGCTCTGTCGTTGAGCCTTACGGAATTTAGCTGTATCAGCATAAATTTTCCAGGCTTGGCGTTGAAAATTGATGAACTCCCCAGCCTGTTGTTCATACAACAGTTTGCCATCCCGCGCTACTTGGTACCCCAGCAATGGCGTGCAATGATTGAGTTCAACTACATCAATCTTGTCACTATTAAGGTCAAAAACCTGACCAATCAATATAGGAACTTCAAACCAAGCAAATGCTTTGTCCTTACAAGAAGACTCACGCAGTTCTTCATCATAGAGAGCAGCAAAATCCCAATCACTGTTTGCATGGATATCACCTCTGGCACGAGAACCAAATAGAACTAGCATTTTGAGATAAGGAATTTTCTCTATGAGTTTTGGAAAAATTACCTTGAGTTCTTCCAGTGTTGGTGTTTTATTATGCATTTTTGAAGCCGTAATAGTAGAGTGTAGGAATCTGTGAGTGCGTTGTGATGGCATAACGCACCCGACAGATCTGTGATTAACTGGGGTCAGTTTTCGGAGTAACTACCAGTTACAGTTGGGATCACCATCCAGTGAATAGTGGTTTTCGCTACATTCCCACTCGTGATAGCGATTTTCGTAGGCATCCATAACCGACTCATTTTGCTTCAGCCTACTTACTGCGTAATCAATTTGCTGATCATGCTCATCGATTCGTTCTGCCAGTAAACTTAGCTTCTGCTCTAGCGTGACAATATGCTGCTTAAGCAACTTGTTTTGATAGAGCAAATCTCCTAAAATTGGGCGCAAAAAACTATGGGCGGCTGTATCGTGATTTAGCACGATTAATGAACCTCCTAGATAATAGTTTTACAGTAGAAAGAAAAGCTTTGTGCTGGGTCTATATCTCCTAGTCACTCGACAAAAACTACATTCGGGGTCGCCCCCTGTACTAGACTATGAAGTCTAGGCACTGTCCAAGTTACGCCAGAAGAGGTTTACGTGCCTGTCTAGCGAATCTCTGACCTTGCTCTCAAGTCCTCAAGCCTTTTTGTCATCCACTAAGTATAGCGTCGCAGAAAGTCATGTGGGCTTGAATAGAGTTTGTCTAACTTGCGCTTTTCTCTACTGCTTTTCTGTCATCTTGGGTTCAAATAATAAATTTGTAGCCGGGAAAATCAAGGGTTTGACAGAACAAGACTAATGTGTTGTATATTATTTCAAGGGGGCAACTTGTTTAAATACAAGGCAGCAGTAATCCCTACTACAGGGATTGAAAATTCCGTCCTCGGTCTCATGTGTTAAAGCCTCCTTGCTTACACAAAAGAGTGTTTAGCGTTCTAATAATCCCTATCAGGGATTGAAACTATCCAGCAATCCATATTTCATCTCCTTTACTTTTGAACCAGTAAGCGAGGGTATCCAGCAGCAACGCCGACTGACCAAACGAGATCGCATATGGCGCATTTGCATCATGAAAGCTGTACTGGTCGCTAATCGGATAAATTTGGAAGTGCATCGGTAGCCGTAGCTGCATCCGCACATCAGCTACCGGACGACGCAGCACATGACAGACCAAACCCTGCTGTTTCAGACGCTTATTGATTTCACCAGCCCAGTGATTTTCCGGTTGCCAGACTTCAATGCCAGTGAGAACCTGAACCTTCCAAGCATCAGCAATCGGCTGCAAGTCACCAGAGTAAGTAAACTTCCAGTTGAGCCGTTCCTCTCGATACGAGCGCAACTTCATAAACGCCAAGCAGTGAGCAAAGCGACCTTTAGGAATCGGCTGTCCCGTGCGTTCGGCAGTTTCTTTGAGCGATCGCATAAATGCCGCTTCCGTCCACAACTCAATCTCTAAGTTTCCTAAGATTCCTGGTAGGTCATAGGTTTTAAATCGTTCTGCCTCGTTCTCTTCCGTTAAGTCATAGAGACCGCATTGCAGAGAACTGACACCGCGAAAACTCGAAGCATCTTCCGCAATAGGATTTCCTTTCTTCCCAGAAAGTTGCTGCCATTCTGTAGCCCATCCTTTAATTTGACCTGCTACCTTTTTGAGGCTAGTATCAAATACCTGTTCGCAAGCTACGCGAAACTTCTCTCGACTTTCGGAATACTGCTGTTGAATCGTGCGATCGCCTAGCTGATAAAACAGTCGAAACGATTGCACCGCACCCCAACGAGAATAGTAGCCTCGGAAATCGTTGATTTTTCGATATTGCTCACTAATTTTGTTGTGGAAGTAGGGGCGGTCATAAATGCCGTTTCTTTCTAGAGGTGGAGAATCTCCCTCAAACAACCGTTCCACTAAAAAGTTGGGGACAAGAGCATAAGCTGTAAAGTTCTCAAACTTGACCGACTGACCATCACGCTCATAACCATCATGCCGTCCTAACCGCCCCAAGCGTTGGATAAAACTACCAGCATCGGCTGATTCAAAAATTAGGAAATTGATTTTGAAGTCAACTCCGACATCAATCGTGCTAGTACCTACAACTAAGTCAGCCGAAAGCGATCGCTCTTTTTCCCCTTTTCCAGATAACCCTGTATTCTCACCAACTGTCAGACCATAAGGCAGCAACAGTTCCTGCAAAAACGGTGTAATTCGTTTCACCGCTGCAATTGAGTTGAGAATGATTGCACCCTTACTACCTGGATACTGCTGAAACTTTTCCAAAATCAAATTGCTATTTTCTCGCAGCCAGCTTTCAGAAGCATTAAACGAAGATTCTAGGGGAATAAAACTTAGAGAGATTGCTCGTGATACCTGCCGCCATTTTTGTGCCTGAAGCTGCTGCCCTTCCTCTGTTGTATCAGGAAACTGATACTTGTTCTGTTCAATAGGACTAATCTGTTTAACTCGGAAGCCAGCCTTTTCTAATCGCTGAATTAGCTGGATATCTGGTGTTGCAGAAAGAAACAGAAATTTCTTACGGCGGTTTGTACAGCGAATTAGCAACATGGTGTTAATTACGCTAGCAATTTGTGGGGCAGCGAAAACATGAAATTCATCAAAAATAAACAAGTCAAAGTCTTTATCAATCCGACCCCACAACTTATCTGGACTATCGCCATGAGTCAGATAAGCACCTCGATGAAGATAGTGAAAGATATCAGGGTTGGTAAGCAAAACTTCAGACTGACCCGTGCGAGATGCGATCGCAGCAGCTTTCCTCAACCCCTCATTTTCCGCATAAATCTCTAACTCTGCCCCTGAAAGCCTTACTACACGCGGGTCATTCCGAGGCTGGAATTGTTCGATATATCCTCTAGTTTGGGCTTCTTGGTCACGGGCAAGTTCATTGGTTGGGTAAAGACCGATGGCAGAACACTCTCCCTGAAGTACCTCCAGATAAGACGCCAAGCTTTTCCCATCACCTGTCATAGCGGTGTTGAACACCACATCAATCGTTGGATCGCGCAATGCTTCCAAGGTTGCGACTTGATGCCAAGAAAGTGACCAACCCTCTGGCAACTTCACATCCTTTGGTATCTCTGTTGCAGGACAAGAGTAAACAGGCTTAAGCGTAATTCTATAATCGGACATATCCTCAAACAGTGTCCGTAACTTGTTGTTGATTCCCATCATTACACCCAAAATAGAGATTAGCAATAAAAACAAGGATAAAGTGTCCGTATAAATTCAATGAGTCGAAAAGGTCAGTCCATCACCCTATCCATTTCAGAACGCGATAAAGCCGAACTAGAAGCGATCGCACTCGAACTCGGCATGATGTGGGGAGAACGTCCCAACATCTCCAAGCTTGTAGAAGCGATCGCACGTCGCCAAGTTTTAGTGTTCCCCAATAACGACTGGTCAGAAACACGCATCCGAGCACTAGAACGATCAATTTATGCGTTGACTGACATCGGACAGATTGAACAAGCTCGAATTGTGGCTGAATTGCTACTCGAACGCAGTGAACTTTCATTGCCCATACGAGCAGAAATCGAACGCTTTTTAGAGAATCTTCCTCCAGCATGGCGGATAGAACTTGACCGTTATATCCGCCGTCAGCAACCCTTTCAGCTTACCTACCAAGATGCCGCAGAACGTTTATGGAACTTCACCGTTCGCCATGCCAAAGTTACCCCTCACGAAAAACGCCAGTATCTGGATTGCTGGTGCGAGGAGACAGAAGGAAACCAAGATCTAGAAGACTTACGTCATAACTGGTGTTTACGTTTAGACCGTATTCAAGATGCAGCAGTAACACCTGTTGAAGGTCACTGGTTAACTCATCTCGATCAGATAGAGGTAGAAATGCACCTCTTGAGAGGTTTAGCCTTTGCCTATAAAGCAAAACCCGAAGATTGTGCGAATGACTGGCTACCCGAACAACCACGAGTTCGGCGAGTTGTGAGAAAAGTATCAAATACCTTCTGGTTTCTCCGAGAAATTGCACCCTACTGGGAAGATTGTGTAATTATTTCGCCGGAAAGCGTGCGATCGCTTGTACTCAAAAAACTAATAGCGCAGTGCCAACAGTACAAGTTAGAAGTTCGGAATTAGGTGCGCGGATGAACCAAACAGCATTCTCATATCAGCCAATTCTCCCTAGGGAGACACTAGCCGATCGCGAAAATAAAGCCGATACAAATCACACAACGGCTTCACCGTATTCCCCTGAAACTTAACTAACCCCATGCTACGTAATTTAAACGCCTCTGCCGTTCTAATCTCAATGGGACTTTCTGCTGTTACCACTTGTTTAACCGCCGCCACCAGCTCCATATTTTCATCTAAATTCAACAAATGGCGACGAAGATGATCATAATATGGCCCTTCTTCCGTAGGAGCCACTTTCAGCAATTGTTCTAACGTCATTCGTCCCCGTGCAATTTGATAGAGCGCCACCCGTACCAGATAAGGATGCCCACCCACCATTGCCATCAGGCGATCGAATTGGTGGGCTGAAAAACTTAATCCGTGCCGCCTGACTAAATCCTCAACTTGTGCCTGATTCAACTCTGGCAACTCAATCGGTAATCCCACATTAAACGGTGATTGATTAATATTTAAGGGAATATAAACTTCCTTAGAATGCACAATCACCAACCTGAGTTTTTGCCAAATCGCCTCATTCTTGCCCCGCTCATGCCATGCTCTGAGCAGCCCAAAGA